>NZ_JAILZV010000298.1 GCF_023512315.1 Anoxybacillus sp. | reverse complement strand
ATTGTCGAAAACCATAAGCTAGAAGCAATTATTTCGATGCCAAGCGGTGTATTTAAACCGTACGCTGGAGTTTCGACGGCAATTATGATTTTTACAAAAACAGGCGTCGGTGGTACAGACAGCGTTTGGTTTTACGACATGAAAGCCGATGGCTACTCGTTGGACGACAAACGCAATCCAATTGAAGAAAACGATATTCCCGACATCATTGCGCGCTTCCACAACCGTGAAGCAGAAAAAGAACGGAAGCGCACAGAGCAGTCGTTTTTCGTGCCAGTCGAAGAAATTCGGGAAAATGACTATGACTTGTCGATTAACAAGTATAAAGAGATTGAGTATGAAGAAGTGCAGTATGAAGCGCCGAGTATCATCTTAGAACGAGTGGAAATGTTGGAGAAAGAGATTATGAATGGCTTATCGGAATTAAAAAATTTAATACGGGGATAGAGTGATGCTATGTTTAGTAAGTATCAGGATAGTAAATCTTTAAGAAGTTTGCAAAGAAAAAATGCTTGGAATTTATTTAGGTTTAGTGATGTTTTAAGGGATGATACTAAGAATGCAAGAAAAATAAAAAAAGAAGATTACCTTTCACAAGGGAGTTATCCAATTATTGACCAGGGGAAAGACTATATTGCTGGGTTTACCAATGAGGGAGACGGTATTTACGCTACTCCTCCATTAATTGTATTTGGTGATCATACAAGGCTCTTAAAGTATATTGATTTCCCTATATTCATAGGTGCGGATGGTGTAAAGCTGTTAAAAAATACATTTTCTGAGGAAGAAGTTCTTACAAAGTACATATATTATTATCTATGTACAGTGAATATACCTGACACAGGATATAACCGCCATTTTAAATTTTTAAAAGAAGTTATAATTCCTATTCCTAATATAGAGGTGCAAAAGCGTATCGTTCGTGTACTTGACAAAGCCCAAGAACTTATCGACAAACGTAAGGCCCAAATTGAAGCGTTAGATCAGTTAACGCAAAGTGTGTTTTTGGAGATGTTTGGGGATTTAAAAGGGGAACAGGTATCTTTAAGTGAACTATGCTATATTAATCCTCCAAAAAAAGAAATAGAGAATATGGATAAAAACCTTCCTGTTACATTTTTACCGATGGCAAATGTATCAGAGAATGGAGAACTCAACCTTTCTGAAAGTAGGCTAATAAAAGAAGTTTTCGATAGTTTTACTTATTTTCGGGAAGGGGATGTTCTTTTCGCAAAAATAACCCCTTGTATGGAAAATGGAAAAGGGGCAATAGCACGCAATTTAATAAATAATATAGGGTTTGGCTCAACAGAATTTCATGTTTTAAGACCAAAAGAGAATGTCAATAGTACATGGCTGTATTACTTAACGAGTTTACAGTCTTTTCGGAAGCAAGCAGAAATGAATATGACTGGTAGTGCTGGTCAGAAACGTGTGCCAAAACAATTCTTTAGCAAATATAAAGTGGTGTTACCTCCTATCGAACGTCAAAATCAATTTGCCGAAATAGTACAGAAAATACAAGTTCAAAAAGAGGCGATGAAGAAAAGCCTAACCGAACTAGAAAACAATTTCCACTCCCTCATGCAGCAGGCGTTTAGAGGGGAGTTGTTTGTTGATTAATATTTCAGTATAGTGAATCGCTAGGGGAGGGGATTGAGTGTTATCTAACTTTCACTTTTTAGTAGGCAAGCCCCATTACGAAAGTTTTGCGAATGCGTGTG
>NZ_JAILZV010000297.1 GCF_023512315.1 Anoxybacillus sp. | reverse complement strand
CCGCCGAAAAAAGGAAGAAAGCTAGCGATTTTGGGCGATACGCGTTATTGCGACGCAAGCGTCGAACTTGCGGAAGAAGTGGATGTGCTTGTGCACGAAGCGACGTTTAGTGCCAATGAAGCCCGTTTAGCGCACGATTACTATCATTCGACAACCGTGCAGGCGGCGGAAGTGGCGAAGCGGGCTAGGGCGAAGCAGCTCATTCTGACGCACATTAGCTCGCGTTATCAAGGGGAGATGTGCAACCAACTTGTGGAAGAGGCAAAGGCAATTTTTCCGAATGTAGCGATGGCGTCTGATTTTGCCTCGTTTCCGATTCCGAAAAGAAGCGTGGAGTAAAAAAGAGCTGGCCGATGGTGCAGGCCAGCTCCTCACGAAGATTCATACTGGATCGTACAGTACGCCCGACATACGATTCTCGCTTCGTATCCATTCAGCCCAATACTAGTGAGATTTTCAGAATCCAGCACCAATAGGGCATTTCCCGTATCGAAAATGCCCGAGGAGGAATGGAGAATCGTTTGGAGGGACTCCCCACTTAGCTCGTTGAAGAAGCCAAAACGATTTTTCCGAACGTTTCACTTGCTTTCGATTTTTCATCGTTTCCGATTGAAAGAGGCGAAAAACAAGCTGACCGATAATGTCGGTCAGCTTTAAGAAAAATAGTTTCTAATCGTTTCCATTACCCGTTTTAGGTCATGTTCGTGCAAGTTTCCAATCTTGAAAAGAAGCTCCCGATAATGAATGGTGTTAATTTTTGAGCACCTAACAACGGACGGTTTGTCTAATCCCGCTTCTTTCCAATATTCTAAGACGACATCATATTTGTTTCGTGGCTGTTGACTTGTAATATTTGCAATCACTCTGTCCAATTCTACGACAACATTATGGTGAGATACGATGAGCACAGGTCTTCGTTTTCCTTTTATTTCTGCAAACCATACTTCGCCTCGTCTTCCCAGATTACTCATCGTCTTCTCCCCATATTTCTTTTTCTAGTTCTTTTTCAATGACATCTTTTGGAGGTCTGTTGTCAAAGTATTTGTCGAAAAGCCATGATAGCAATTTAATTCGCTCCGCATTGTCCATTTCGTCTAAAGCTTTCATGAACTCTTCCGCCTTCACATGTATCACCCTTATTTTAAATCATCTCATTATAAATTTTCGCAAAGTTAAAACAGGTGGTCAATACTCTAAACGTCCGCTTTATTTACCATCCGCGCACATACGGCTTCGGCGCTTCAAGCGATATACCTAGTTCGTTTGCGGCTGTTTTTGGCCAATATGGGTTGCGAAGAAGTTCGCGGCCGATGAAAATCAAGTCGGCGCGGCCGTTGCGCAAAATTTCTTCCGCTTGCCGCCCGGATGTAATAAGCCCGACAGCACCAGTTGCGACGTCTGCTTCACGGCGAATCGTTTCCGCAAACGGCACTTGATAGCCTGGGTATACGTCAATTTTCGCTGGAACGACGGCACCAGAACTAACGTCGATCAAATCAACGCCTTGCGTTTTCATGCGTTTCGCGTATTCGACGTAGTCGTTCACCGTTAAACCGTCTGGGTGATAGTCAGAAGCAGAAATGCGAACAAACAGCGGTCCGTCCCATACTTCTTTCACTGCCTCAATCACTTCGCTTAAAAAGCGGTAACGGTTTTCAAACGTGCCGCCGTATTCGTCGTTTCGTTTGTTCGTTAACGGCGATAAAAATTCGTTAATTAAATAGCCGTGCGCC
>NZ_JAILZV010000296.1 GCF_023512315.1 Anoxybacillus sp. | reverse complement strand
CCCATGTTTTATCCAATGTTAAAAATAAGTTGCGTGCATATTGCTGGGTAATCGTGCTTGCCCCTTGCACTTTTCGCATCGCTTTTATGTCCGCAAAAATTGCCGCAACGATGCGCTTTATATCAAACCCGTAATGGTCGAAAAACTTTCGGTCTTCGACGGCAACGGTCGCGTTGATGATAGCAGGGGACATATCATGTAAGCTCACCCAATAGCGCGTTTGACCGTTATCACTTTCCCCGATTTTTGTGCCGTCATCAGCATAAAACACCGTCGTTTGCGGCACTGCTAACGGTGGTGCGCCTTCCCATTTTGCCAATGCGATAATAGCGGTAATACAAGCGGCAAATAGAAAGGTGAGGATGAGGCTAATAAAGATGAACGCCCGTATATATTTGACTGTTCCGCGAAACCGGCTACCTGGAATGAGCTCCAATTCTCTCACCTCATCAATCATTTGTTATAGTTAGTATGAAAAGATTTTTCCCATTTTAAACATTTTTCTAGCAACTTTTACTTGAAATTTTGCTAGATTGCTCTATACTTTTTCGTGTTTGGTTTTTTTGTATGAGGGTAAAATAAAAGCATGCAAATGAGAAAAGAAAGGGTGTTTACACATGGAATTATGGTTTACAGAAAAGCAGACGGAACATTTTGGAATTACAGCACGAATTAAACGCACTTTACATACAGAAAAGACGGAATTCCAAAAGCTTGATATGGTTGAAACAGAAGAGTTTGGCAATATGCTTATTTTAGACGGTATGGTCATGACGACACAAAAGGACGAGTTCGTCTATCACGAAATGGTTGCCCATGTGCCGCTCTTTACGCATCCGAACCCAGAAAACGTCCTTGTCGTTGGCGGTGGAGATGGGGGCGTCATTCGTGAAGTATTGAAACACCCGAGCGTGAAAAAAGCAACGTTGGTTGAAATTGATGGAAAAGTCATCGAGTATTCGAAAAAATACCTTCCAGAAATTGCGGGAAAACTGGACGATCCGCGCGTCGAAGTGAAAGTGGATGACGGATTTATGCATATCGCTCAAAGCGAAAACGAATACGATGTCATCATGGTAGACTCCACAGAACCAGTCGGTCCAGCGGTAAACTTATTTACGAAAGGGTTTTACGCAGGCATTGCCAAAGCGTTAAAAGCAGACGGCATTTTTGTTGCCCAAACGGACAACCCATGGTTTAAAGCTGACTTAATCCGTACCGTCCAGCGTGACGTGCGCGAAATTTTCCCGATTACCCGCCTTTATATCGCGAACATCCCGACATACCCAAGCGGCATGTGGACGTTTACGATGGGCTCGAAAAAACACGATCCATTAGCTGTAAGCGATGACCGTTTCCATGACATTGACACGAAATATTACACAAAAGAGTTGCATAAAGCGTGCTTTGTCTTGCCAAAATTTGTCGCTGACTTAGTGAAATAAGGGGGATTTTTTATGCGATTTGATGAAGCGTATTCTGGCAATGTCTTTATTAAAAGCCATCCGAATTTTGCAGAAAGCGAAGCGGTCATTTACGGCATGCCGATGGACTGGACAGTCAGCTACCGCCCAGGTTCTCGTTTCGGTCCTGCGCGCATTCGCGAAGTATCAATTGGATTGGAAGAATATAGCCCATATTTAGACCGCGAGCTAGAAGAAGTGAAATATTTTGATGCTGGCGATATTCCATTACCGTTCGGCAACGCCCAACGCAGTTTAGACATGATTGAAGAGTTTGTCGACCGTCTGTT
>NZ_JAILZV010000295.1 GCF_023512315.1 Anoxybacillus sp. | reverse complement strand
ATGCGGGCTACTCGCATATTGACAAGTTCCCGATCGTTCAAATTCACTTCTGCTGGACTTCCCGCTCCTTCGATGACCAGCCGGTCATATTCGCTCATGAGCGTCTTTAGCGAGCGCTCAATCACTTGCAAGCCAATCGAAAAAAACTCCTCTCGATATTGCCCGGCTTTCATATTCGCATACGGCCGTCCATGTACGATAATTTGCGCTTCATTTTCCCGGCTTGGCTTAATCAAAATCGGGTTCATATCCGTTGTCGCCCATACTCGAGCCGCTTCTGCCTGTATTCCTTGGGCGCGGCCAATTTCTTTTCCATCGGGCGTTACGTACGAATTTAGCGACATATTTTGCGATTTAAACGGAGCTGTTTTCCACCCATTATCGGCAAAAAGGCGACAAAAGGCGGTCGTCATAATGCTTTTTCCCGCGTCGGAATGCGTCCCTTGAAACATAAGCGGCAACGCTTTACGCATCATGCTTCACCTGCACACATCGTGCAAGCCAGCGTTCGACCATTTCCGGACAAGATGGAAAATAAAAGTGAACGTATCCAGCTATGACATTTTTCGTCATATATCCGTCTTTTTTTGTTCCGCGTAGCCCTTTTGTTTCGTAAGCAAAAGACGTATCATTTCGCGTACACGTCGAGTAATGAAATTCATGGCCCTTCGCTGCCGCCCCGCGCGGCAGTAAAAAGTTCTCTTCTTCCCCGATGACTTCGCGGTATCCTAGCGCTGCTAATTTCGTATGCATGCGAACCGTTCCTGGGATGACGCCAACCATTTCATAAAAGCGGCCGTCCGTCGTTTCGATTCCTTCTGTTAAATACATAAACCCACCGCATTCAGCAAGCGTTGGCAATCCGCATTCTATTGCTTGCTTGATCGATTGGTTGATTCCTGTCTGTTCCGAAAGTTGCGCGGCAAACTCCTCTGGAAACCCACCGCCAATATACAACCCGTCTGCCTCACTTGGAAGCGGCTCACCCGCAAGCGGGGAAAAGAAAACGAGCTTTGCCCCATACGCCTCAAGCATTTCTAAATTTTCCGGATAATAAAAATGAAACGCAGCATCTTTCGCCACCGCGATGCAAACGTTATATTGCTTGTTAGCGGTTGTATACAACCGCTCGATTTCTAAAGGCGATGCTTCTGCCAAACGCCAAACAGCATCAAGGTCGACGGTTTGCGCCACTTGCTTGCCGATCGCTGTAAAAAAGTCTGCTAATTCGCCGCGCTCAATCGACGGAACGAGCCCTAAATGACGCTCTGGAATAGAAAATTCACCGGTTTTTGGCAAAAAACCAACAACTGGAATGCCGCACATCTGCTCAATCGCGGCTTGAACTAAGCGAAAATGGCCTTCGCTACCAACGCGGTTAGCAATGACGCCAACGATGTTTACGTGCGGATCGAACTGTTGAAATCCGCGAACTACCGCAGCAGCGCTCCGTGCCATTCCTCCACAATCGACGACTAATAGTACTGGGCTTTTCGTGATGGCGCTAATTTCCGCGGTCGACCCTTCGTTTGTTGTCGGTCGTTTTCCATCAAACAGCCCCATCACTCCTTCAATGATAGCAATGTCCGCACTTTCGCACCCTTTTTGGCATACCGCTTTTACCACATCCGCCCCGCCCATCCAGCTATCTAAATTGCGCGACGGGCGTCCGGTTACCGCTGCATGGTACGTCGGGTCAATATAGTCCGGACCGCATTTAAATCCTTGTACCGTATAGCCGCGTGCAGTAAACGCCGCCA
>NZ_JAILZV010000294.1 GCF_023512315.1 Anoxybacillus sp. | reverse complement strand
GACACCCCTGCATCATACCAAGAGGGCTTTTTTCTTTCAAGTCCCCCAAAACCTTTCTAACAGGAATGCTCCTTTTTTCGCCCCCGTAAATGCCCCTTCTTCATACCCAAATAACTCGGATTCTAACAGATGTTCTGGAATCGCCCCACAGTTAATTTTCACAAATGGCTTGTCGCTGCGGCTGCTCAGTTGATGAATACTATGGGCAAACAGTTCCTTCCCCGTCCCACTTTCCCCGCGGATGAGCACCGATATGTCGCTGTCGGCAATTCGTTTCACTTTCTCTTTCAACGCCTCCATTTGCTTCGAGCAAGAAATAATATCGCTCAACGTATATTTCGCACCGTTATTTTCTTTCCACTCTTGCAAATACGTCTGTAGCTGCGACAGCAAGTGACGAATATGTGTGTTCATTCGCTTCCATTCGTTCGTATCGCGAAAAATAACGGTGCCAACTGCGCCAATCACTTTTCCATCGTCTACAATTGGAATACGGTTGGCGATCATATAGTTTCCTTTAATATAATGCAAGTCGGCAATTTCTTCTTTCCCTGTCCGCACAACAATATGCATTCTTGTATTTTCAATCACTTCTGTGACGTGTTTGCCGATGACTTCTTCTTGCTTTCTTCCAAGAAATTCACAATAATTTTTGTTCATGTAAATAATTTTCCCATGTTCATCAACAACGACAATCCATTCGTACGCGTTATTAATGACCGCCTCTAAAATTTTATGCTGAAAAATAATGCTTTCCATTTACGTCCCCCTTTTCAACCGGTGCGTCTTTTTAATGTGTTTGACAAAGAGACCAAATCCCCTTCTTCCGCCGCACGAAAACGGACATACTTTGTTCAAAATATGCTACAATAATAGACGAATTTCACATCTGGAGGGCAAACGATGATTATTCAAAAAGGAACTGTGATGGAACAGACGGTGTATAGCCTTGAGTTAGGGGAAGATATGCCGCTATTAGTTTATTTGCCAAGCACGTTTTCGCCACTATATAAATATTCCGTATTGATTGCGCAAGACGGAAAAGATTACTTTATGTTTGGCAAAATAGGTCGTGTCGTAGAACAGCTCATGGAAGAACGGGCGATTGACCGAACAATTGTCGTTGGCATTCCGTATGGGAATGTTGATGACCGATATGAAAAATATCATCCGAACGGAAAAAAGCATGCGGCTTACGTCAAATTTTTGGCGAATGAACTTGCGCCTTTGCTCGATCGAGAATTCCCGACCTACCAAATGGGCATGGGACGTGCTTTCATCGGTGATTCGCTCGGTGGAACGGTATCGCTTATCACAGCGCTTACGTATCCGCATACGTTTGGAAAAATTGCGATGCAATCGCCATATATCAATGATATGATATTAGAAAAAGTCGAACAGTTTAGCGAACCGCATTTGCTTAAGCTGTACCATTCCATTGGCACAGAAGAAACCGCTGTCAAAACGACGGACGGTCGCGTTCGCGATTTTGTCACTCCAAATCGACATGCGCGTGATCGTTTTCTACAAAAAGGGTTTGACTACACGTACGAAGAATTTGCCGGCGATCATACGTGGACGTATTGGCAGCCAGATCTTCCGAAGGCGCTCGCTTCCATTCTTGCGTTCTAACGAAAGATCACGCTGTCATCCTTTTCAAAATTTTGTTATAATTAAATAATACCGAATAAGGAGGGATTCCGATGAAGTATGGTATTGCTATTTTTCCATCGAAACGAGTACAAGATTTCGCCAATTCGTACCGCAAACGTTACGACAGCC
>NZ_JAILZV010000293.1 GCF_023512315.1 Anoxybacillus sp. | reverse complement strand
CGGCAAGCGGTTCGCTTGCCGACTGGGCATGCGCACAGCATGCCCTCCTCGAACAATGAACGCTTTGCGGGCAAATGCCATTTGCCCGCCAGCGTTCTTGTTCGAGGGAAGAGGCAGAAAAGCTTATGTTCAGTCATATGATGCTGTATTTTTAGTAAAATAATGGATAATCAACACTCGTATTCTAACGTGTATGTATGAGCTGCTCTCTTTTATCAAACGAACCGTAAATGCGGGTAGGTTGAATCGATACGACGTCGTCTAACGCAATGTTAATTAGCTGCATATTTCGGTTGTAGACGAATAGTTTTTTGACGTCCTTATAAAGTTTTACCGGCAAAAACGTTGCCTCTCCCTTTGCCGTTTTAATTTTGACAGGCTGTTTTTGTTGAATCCATTTTCGCAATTCTTTATATTGATCCCCCGTCATTTCGACTCCCCTCTCGTTCCGTTACACTACTATTATAAAAAAGCAAACCAAAACAATAAATGAAAAAAATTCAACAAATTCCTAACGAAAACTTGCGAACGGTGTCGTTTTTTCAAAAATTGTTGAAAAAACAAGATTTATGTCAAAAAAACGCTAATGTTTTTTCTTTTCATCCGACAACATTTTCATTTACAATGGAAGCGATGTTCATCAATGGTCGTGCAAGGAAGGTGTGGAGCGATGCTCAGTCTGTTTAAAGACTGTTTGTTAAATATATTTTTTCTTTTTCTTCCTGTGTTCGTTTTGGCTCTATGGCTAGAAGAACGAAACGTGTTCGAACAACTCAAAAAACTGCTGATGATTGTATCGATCCTTTTGGCGATGTATTTATGCATTACCTTTCCAATTAACGTCGACAATGGCCATGTGTACGACCTCCATCAAGCGCTCCTTTGGATTGGAAGTTTATATTACGGGCCGGTGGCAAGCTTATTTCTTAGTGTATTGACAATTGGCTATTATGCGGTGTTTGGCAAAGGCGACTGG
Organism: Anoxybacillus sp.; assembly: GCF_023512315.1. Taxonomy (GTDB): domain Bacteria; phylum Bacillota; class Bacilli; order Bacillales; family Anoxybacillaceae; genus Anoxybacteroides. Next base: position 824 of record NZ_JAILZV010000293.1, on the reverse strand, counting down.
ATGGCCGTCGTGCTTTCTTCCCTCGTCATTATGTTTATTAGTATTCTATTAAGAAAACCGTTTGTATCGCTATCACCAAAGCATCGCGTCTTGCTTCTCTTTTCGCTAGCTGCGTTTTCCGGGTTGTTGACGTTTAGCTTAAGCGACATCCCGCTCACTTGCTTTTCATGCGGAATCGTTTATTTTGTGGTCCAGCCGCTCAGTGCAGCGACGGCTTGCTATTTAAAAGAACTGGTCGAACAAACAATCGGGCTAAGAAAACGACTCCTGCGTGCAGAAAAAATGGAAGTGGTTAGCCATCTTGCCGCCTCCATTTCCCATGAAGTGCGCAATCCGCTAACAGCAGCGCGCGGGTTTATGCAACTACTTGCGCAAAGCCAATTGCCGGTGGACAAGCGGAAACAATATATGCAAATTGCCATGGAAGAAATTGATCGGGCAGAAGCGATTATTACCGATTATTTGACGTTTGCAAAACCATCGCCTGAACAAGTCGAAAAACTAAACGTAAAAACAGAAATTGAACGAGTTATTGAAGTATTGCGGCCGTTTGCGAACATGAACAGCGTCGAAATTCGTTCGTCGCTTATTCCGTTTCATGTGTTTGGCGAGCGAGATAAGTTTCAACAATGTTTACTGAACATTATGAAAAATTCTATCGAAGCGATGCCAACTGGCGGTACGCTCGATGTATACGTATCCATTGGACAAGAGGAAGTAACGATTCGCATCACCGATACAGGCATTGGCATGACAAAAGAGCAAATCGAACGGCTTGGAGAGCCGTATTTTACGACAAAAGGAATGAAAGGGACAGGGCTTGG
>NZ_JAILZV010000292.1 GCF_023512315.1 Anoxybacillus sp. | reverse complement strand
GATCCCTTTTCTTCTAGCCTTTTTGTGTTCTGCAATCGTGGGCGGGATAAATTGAAAATTCTTCATTGGGATCATAACGGATTTTGGCTATATTATCGCCGACTCGAACGTGGAACCTTTGATTGGCCTTCTAATGATCGCTCGGAACCTTTACAAATTAGCCCACGCCAATTACGCTGGCTGCTCGATGGACTATCGATGGATCAGAAACAAGCTCACTCTTCTGTAACCGCAAAGAAAGTTATTTAACTAATAAAAATTCAGGGAATTCCGCTGTTTTGTTGTATAATGAAGATATGAAAACAACAGAGAAATTCCCTCATTCTCATCTTACAATGGAAGATCTCCTTAAACGCTTAGAAATGCTGGAAAAGCAAAATGCGGAATTACAGGCGGAACTAAAAAAGCAACAGGAGTTGGAAGCCAAATTAAAATGGTACGAAGAACAACTTCGCCTTCTGCAGCACAAACGCTTTGGCGTTTCAAGTGAAAAAATCCATCCTGGTCAATTGGAACTATTCAACGAGGTAGAAAACGAATCGAACCTTGAGTTGCCGGAACCTACGTTGGAGTCCATTCGTTATCAGCGCCGTCGGAAAACACGCGGTCACCGCGAAGCGATGCTGGAAAACCTGCCGGTCGAAACGGTCGAATACCGTTTATCCGATGAAGAGCAGGTCTGTTCGTGTTGCGGTGGAACGCTACATGAAATGAGTACGGAAGTACGCCAAGAACTTGTCTATATTCCTGCGGAATTAAAAGTGGTGAAGCACGTGCAATATGTCTATTCTTGTCGCCATTGTGAGCACCATGAGATCGAAACGCCTATTCAAACAGCGCCTAGACCGAAATCGGTCATTCCGGGAAGTTTCGCCTCTCCTTCTATTTTGGCACATATTATGACGCAAAAATATGTAGAAGGGCTCCCGTTATATCGCCAAGAAAAACAGTTTCAGCGAATGGGCATCCCTCTTTCTCGCCAAACATTTGCCAATTGGATGATAAAAGGAGCGGAACAATGGCTGAGTGTGCTGTATCATCGAATGCATGAACATCTTCTGGAGCTGGATATTATTCATGCCGATGAAACTACCCTTCAGGTTCTTCAAGAACCCGGAAGACCAGCTACTTCCACTTCCTATTTGTGGCAGTACCAGACAGGGATAGAAGGGCCGCCTATCATCCTTTATGAGTATCAGGAAACGAGAGCAGGGGAAAACCCAAAGAATTTCCTGAACGGTTTTCAAGGCTATTTGCAGGTGGATGGATACGCAGGGTACCATCAAGTGCCGAACGTAACCTTGGTTGGTTGTTGGGCTCATGCGCGTAGAGGATTTACAGACGCCATAAGATCCATGCCTGCCCATAGCGTGGCACCAGTGACCGCAACGGAAGGTCTGAATTTCTGTAATCAGCTGTTTGCGGTGGAACGTAAATTAAAAAAATTAGATCCTAAAGATCGGTATGAAGAACGTCTAAAGCAAAGCAAGCCTATCTTAGACGCTTTTTTGTCATGGCTGCAAAAGCAAAAACAGCACGTGTTGCCAAAGAGCGCATTAGGAAAAGCCATTGCGTATTGTCTGAACCAATGGGATAAATTAGTGGCCTTTTTAGAGGATGGGCGACTGGAGATCGATAATAATCGCAGCGAACGCTCGATCAAATCGGTGGTCATCGGAAGGAAAAATTGGCTTTTCGCGAATACACCACAAGGTGCACGGGCAAGTGCCATCATCTACAGCATAGTGGAGACAGCGAAAGCGAATCAACTAAATCCGTATTACTACCTTCGCTATCTTTTTGAGAAGCTTCCCAATATGGATTTGTCAGACAAGCACGCATTGGATC
>NZ_JAILZV010000291.1 GCF_023512315.1 Anoxybacillus sp. | reverse complement strand
AACCAATTTTTCAGCGGCATAAACGGCGTGTACCGCCCGATTTGAATGACGATTACATTTTTAAACACTTTCCAAAAAGAAACTGTCCGGTACACTTGCCAAAGCGAATTTGCCCCCGATACCGGATATTTCGTCGTTCGTCTCAAACTGATTCCACCCCTACAATGCGCAATAAATCGCTCATTTTTTCGAGCATAAAATCCGGTTCGTACTTTTCTAAGTATTCCCGTCCTTTAATCGCCCAAGCAACCCCTGCTGTTTTTGTTCCCGCTTGTTTTCCTGCTAAAATGTCGTGGTAGTTGTCGCCAACCATGAGCGCTTCTTCTGGTGTCGAGCCAAGCAGTTCGAGCGCTTTTAAAATTGGCTCTGGGTGCGGTTTCGCGTTCGTTACATCGTCGAGTCCGACAATGCAATGAAAAAACGGATCTAGCTTTGTTCGTTTCAATCCCATCATCGCCGTCGCATTAATTTTCGTCGTCACAACCCCAAGGCGAAAGCCGTGTTCGTGCAATGTGGCAATTGTTTCATATACCGTTTCGTACTCCCGGATTAATGCATCGTGCTGTGCATGATTAAAAGCGCGGTATGTCGCAATCATTTCTTGCACGCGCGCCTCATCCAGTGCGGCAAACGTATCGTATAGCGGCGGGCCGATAAACGGCAGCACGTCTTCCCGCTTATATTTTCCCGGATAGTACGTTTCTAGCGTATGTAAAAACGATTGGATAATCAGTTCGTTTGTATCAATTAACGTACCGTCTAAGTCAAATAAAATCGTGCGAATGTTCATCAAGCAGCTTCCTTTCTTCTCCATTGCTCTAAATGTTTCCAAACAAAGCTAATCATCATCGTTAGGATGATCGCCGTTACTAACCGAATCGTTAATAGCGGCCACACCGGAATGCCGAGCGGGACGAATAAAAGCGTATCTTCGACGACTGCATGACAGGCCGATAAAAACAAAAAAGCAAGCAGCACATCTTTTCTCGCTACCCCGTCTTCTTTTACCGCTTGAATCATGACGCCTGCACCATATGCCAATCCGAACAAAAGCCCTGCCGCTAACGTCAGCGACGTATTTTCTTTCATGCCGAGCGCTTTTGTCGCTGGTGCCATCCAGCGAGAAAAGACGTTCAGCCATTGTAAGTCTTTTAATATTTGAATACCAACCATGAGCGGAATAACGATGATCGCCAATTGAACAATGCCGGCAAACGCTTTTTTCACCCCAGCAAAAAATATTGCTGTCCAACTTGTCAACACTTCTTCGGAAGGCGAAATGAACCCATACCGCGCGATGTCGTTTCCTCCGTGCCAAAAAAGATGAATGAAAAAGGCAGACACAACTGCTAACCCGACGCGAACGGCTGTCGCTAGCGCTGCATTCACTCCTACTTTTCTTGCGACCGTCACTTCGACGAGCAAATTGTGCGAAAACGACAGCATGACCGCCAAAAGAAACACTTCTTTTACGGTAAGTTTAAGCGTTAATATCGCCCCGATGCCAGCGTATAAATTTAGCACGTTTCCAAGCACTAGCGGAATCGCTGCATCGCCAGGCAGCCCTATCCCTTTCATAAGCGGTGCGACTAGTTGGATGAGCCATTGCAATACAGGCGTATGTTGCAAAAGCGACACAAACAACGTCACCGGAAAAATGATTTTCCCGAGCGTCCACGTCGTCTTCAGTCCGACAGCCAACCCTTTTTTGACCGTTTCCCCCAACGTTTTTCTCCCCTTTTTAATCTAAATACCGTTCCGCCGCTAATCCTTTTACCCGTCGAACAACCCCGATGCTTACCGCCAACACGATAAGCGCTAGCGACATCACTTGTGCCATTCGCAAATGCTCCGTCAA
>NZ_JAILZV010000290.1 GCF_023512315.1 Anoxybacillus sp. | reverse complement strand
AATGAATCGTGAAGAAAGACTAAAACGAAGAGAGAAAATCCGTAACTTTTCGATTATCGCGCATATTGACCACGGCAAATCGACGTTAGCTGACCGCATTCTTGAACGCACAGGGGCGATTTCGGAGCGGGAAATGAAAGATCAATTGCTTGACTCGATGGAACTCGAGCGGGAGCGCGGCATTACCATTAAATTAAATGCCGTTCAGCTGCACTACAAAGCGAAAGATGGCGAAGAGTACATCTTCCATTTAATCGACACGCCAGGGCACGTCGATTTTACGTATGAAGTGTCGCGCAGTTTAGCCGCTTGCGAAGGAGCGATTCTCGTTGTTGATGCAGCGCAAGGGATTGAAGCGCAAACGTTGGCAAACGTCTATTTAGCGATCGATAATAACTTAGAAATTTTGCCGGTCATTAATAAAATTGACCTCCCAAGCGCCGAGCCGGAGCGCGTCCGCCAAGAAATTGAAGACGTCATCGGACTTGATGCTTCCGAAGCGGTATTAGCTTCGGCAAAGGCGGGGATTGGCATCGACGAAATTTTAGAACAAATCGTCGAAAAAATCCCAGCGCCAACCGGTGATCCAGACGCACCGCTAAAAGCGCTTATTTTCGACTCGCTCTATGACTCATACCGCGGGGTCGTTGCCTACATCCGCGTCGTCGAAGGAACAGTAAAGCCAGGGCAAAAAATTAAAATGATGTCGACTGGAAAAGAGTTTGAAGTGGTTGAAGTCGGCGTCTTTACACCAAAAGCGAAAGTCGTGGATGAATTGACGGTTGGCGATGTTGGCTATTTGACCGCCTCGATTAAAAACGTTAGCGATACGCGCGTCGGGGATACAATTACGGATGCGAAGCGCCCTGCCGCTGAGCCACTTCCAGGCTACCGTCGCTTAAATCCGATGGTGTTCTGCGGCATGTATCCGATTGATACTGCCAAATACAACGATTTGCGCGAGGCGTTGGAAAAACTGCAGCTAAATGATGCGGCGCTGCAATTTGAACCAGAAACGTCGCAAGCGCTCGGATTTGGTTTCCGCTGTGGTTTTTTAGGGCTATTGCATATGGAAATTATTCAAGAGCGCATCGAACGCGAATTTAACATTGACTTAATTACAACGGCGCCGAGCGTTGTGTATAAAGTATATTTAACGGACGGAACAGAATTGCAAGTCGATAACCCGTCCAACATGCCAGACCCGCAAAAAATCGAACGCGTCGAAGAGCCATATGTCAAAGCAACGGTCATGGTGCCGAACGATTACGTCGGTGCGGTCATGGAACTATGCCAAGGCAAGCGTGGCATTTTCGTCGACATGCAATATTTAGACGAAAAGCGGGTCATGTTAATTTATGAAATTCCGCTTTCGGAAATTGTGTATGATTTCTTTGATATTTTAAAATCAAGCACCAAAGGGTATGCGTCGTTTGACTACGAATTGATCGGGTATAAGCCATCGAAGCTTGTCAAAATGGACATTCTTCTAAACGGTGAAAAAGTTGACGCCCTTTCATTTATCGTGCACCGCGACTCGGCATATGAGCGTGGAAAAGTGATTGTCGAAAAGCTGAAAGACTTAATTCCGCGCCAACAATTTGAGGTGCCGGTACAAGCAGCGATTGGCAATAAAATTGTCGCCCGCTCGACGATTAAAGCGCTGCGCAAAAACGTCTTAGCGAAATGCTACGGCGGGGACGTATCGCGGAAACGGAAACTATTAGAAAAGCAAAAAGAAGGGAAAAAGCGGATGAAACAAGTTGGATCCGTTGAAGTTCCGCAAGAAGCGTTCATGGCTGTATTGAAAATGGATGATAAAAAATAAGGAAACAAAGGCTGTCTCATCAGATGGGATAGCCTTGTTTTTTAC
>NZ_JAILZV010000289.1 GCF_023512315.1 Anoxybacillus sp. | reverse complement strand
TTACGAAAAAAATATCCCCATGCGCCGGTGACGGTGTTTTACCAACACCTCATCGAGCAGGGGGAAATAGAAAAACAACAAACCTCTTACTTTACTATATATCGTCTTTTGAAAAAACACAACCTAGTTGGGAAAGAAATTTCCCCGATGCCTGAACGAAAACGGTTTGCGTACGATCGAATCAATGAGTTATGGCAAGGGGATTTGTCCCATGGTCCAGTGATTCGAGAGAATGGAAAGGCGCAAAAAACGTTTCTGATCGCCTACATCGATGATTGTTCACGGGTCGTGCCGTATGCCCAGTTTTTCTCTTCCGAGAAATTTGACGGGTTACGCATCGTGACAAAAGAAGCGTTCCTGCGGTACGGGAAACCGAAGCGCCTCTACTCCGATAACGGCAAAATTTATCGTTCGGAGACCCTACAATATGCTTGCGCAGAATTAGGGATCACGCTCATTCATACGCAGCCATATGATCCACAAAGCAAAGGGAAAATCGAGCGATTTTTCCGGACGGTGCAAACTCGGTTTTACCCGTTGTTGGAGATGGAGCCAGCGACGTCGCTTCAAGCGTTGAACGAGCGCTTCTGGAAGTGGCTCGAAGAAGACTACCACCGGAAGCCCCATGCGTCGCTAGAAGGAAAAACGCCACATGAAGTGTTTCAATCGCAAGTGCACATGGTATCGTTCGTGGAGGATGCGACTTGGCTGGACACGATTTTTTTGAAACGGGAGTTTCGCAAAGTGAAGGCGGATGGGACGATTACGCTAAACAAACAGCTGTATGAGGTTCCGCCTCGGTTTATCGGACAATCCGTGGAAATTCGGTATGATGAGCAAGGGGTGTATGTATACGAAGACGGCAAAGAAGCAGCGAAAGCGACGCTGGTGCGCATGCACGATAATGCCCACGTGAAACGACATCGATCGCCGTTTGCGGGGCTAGGAAAGGAGGCAGGAACGGATGTATAAAACGTTCTACTCCCTTTCTCGAGAGCCGTTTTCGAAAGACACCAACCCGTCGGAAGCGTATCGAGGGACTTCTTACGAAGAGGCCTTACACGCATTGGATTACGTGAAACGAACGAAAGGAATCGGTCTACTGACAGGAGAGCCGGGGGCGGGGAAAACATTCGCCCTTCGGACGTTCAAAGAATCGTTGAATCCCTCGTTGTATCATGTTGTGTATTTTCCGTTGTCCACGGGCGGGGTGATGGATTTTTATCGAGGATTAGCCTTAGGGTTAGGCGAGGAACCGAAATACCGCAAGGTGGACTTGTTTTACCAAATTCAACAAGGGATCGAACGAATGTATCAGGAACGTCGAATCACTCCAGTGATTCTGCTAGATGAAATGCATCTTGCGAAAGATGCGTTTTTGCAAGATATCGCCATTCTGTTTAATTTTCACATGGACTCCACGAATCCGTTCGTGTTGATTTTGGCAGGACTGCCACACTTACAGATACGGTTGCGCTTGAATCACCATCGTCCGCTTCAACAACGCATCATCATGCGATATCGGATGGGAGCGCTCTCGAAAGAAGAAGTGGCCGCGTACATTGAGCAGCGAATGAAGCAAGCAGGAGCGAAACACTCGATTTTTACCCCTGCGGCTTTAGAGGCGATCGCCCTACAGTCGCAAGGATGGCCACGAGTCATCAATACGTTAACGACGACGTGCCTTTTATACGGCTACCAGCTAAAAAAGGACGTGATTGACGAAGAAATTGTTCGAATGGCGGTGGAGGAAACAGGGGCATAAGGAAAGGGGCCGAACGGCTCCTCTTCTTTTTCTGATTTTCGTCTGAGATAATGTGCAAAGGATCGGAAAAAGCGTGCAAAATCGGAGAGAATTCGCAAACATTTTGCGC
>NZ_JAILZV010000029.1 GCF_023512315.1 Anoxybacillus sp. | reverse complement strand
GAGGCGTTTTTCGGACGAACGAGTTCACAAATCGATAGCGCCGGTACTGTATCGTAATCGCCCCAGAGTGCTTGCGAGTTCATCACATAGTTAAACCCAAGCTGTTCGACAAGCCCGAACATGTTGCGGATGTTGTTTTCGTCTACCCCCGCGAACGCTTCATCCAACGAAATAATGTACGGCGCATCGTCTGCCGCTTCTTGATAGCGTGAGTACGTCGCGGCAAACAACGGAATATACATCGCCATCGCTTTCTCCCCGCCGCTAAATTGATAGAAACGTTGGTTCGTCAACTCCCGCTTCGGTTCGTTCGTTTTTTGGTAATACAGGGTGAACGAAAACCATTTGCGATAGTCCAACACTTCTTTAATAATTTGATGCAGCGTATTGCCTTGGCCGCGCTCTTCTAACAACTCGCGGGCGCGGTTAATTTTCGAGCGGAAATGTTTCGTCACGCGCTGCAAATCTTCCTCTTTTAATAACCGCGAGTTCATTCGCAACAATTCGACAAGTTCTTTCGTATCCATCTCTTCTTCTGTTTCCGCAGTGCGCGGCTTCCATTGAATAAATAACACCAGACCAGAAGATGTGTCGAGCTGTTGCATTAGTTCGTTCATATCTTTTACCCAACGCTCCGCCCGTTGGATACGGCTGCGCAAAATTCGCCCGATTGTTTTTAAAATAATTTCTTCATACAATTCGCGGTCTTGCTCTTTCATATATTCGCGCTGCAAGAAAATGTCATGTTCGATTTCATGTAATACATAAAATGGCGATACGCGCTGCCCTTTATAATCAAGCAAAAGGACGATTCGGTCTTGCTTTTCTCTCCACCCCGCGACTTTTAATTCCATTTCTTCGTCTAGCTCAATATCCGCAAATGGATTTTCTTCCTCTATGGCAATTGGCTCTTGGCTGAGCCGGTATTCCGTTAAATTCGCTGATTCTTGAAAAAATATGCTATTTAATCGATTCACAAGCGACGTACGTGTTTCTTTCGCTAGCGCCCCATATCGCTGCATCGCCTCTTTTGCTTTTTCTAACAAATCAGCACCATGAAATTCGACAAGTTCAAGGGCAAGTTCTCGCTCGAACGAATGCTTCCATACCGTCGCTAGCCGCTTAGCAAACGCTTCTTTCTTTGACAGCTGTTTGCATTTTTCACGAATAGCTTTTAGCTCATGTTCTAGCGCAATGCGCTCATTCATTTTCGCTGGTATTTCTCGCTGTAAAAATGCCAACCGGTCGCGAACGCGTTGAATTTCCGCTTGAATTTCTTCTGCGCCCATTCGTTGTAGCGTCCGTTCGATTTCTTGTCGTTTTAGTTCGAGTTTTTGCTGCTCTTTTGCAAGCACATGTCGTTCGCCCTTTGTTTCGTCGATTTCTTGTTGCAACGTTTCTAGCTGCTCTGCACGATGGCGAATCATATCGAGCAAATGGAGAAATTCACGATGCGTCATTTGCAGTTCGTGAAGCCCGCGCATATACGATTTCATCAGAAGAAGTGCCTGTTCATACCCGTCTTTGGAAAACTCTAAATCGATTCCCTCGGTTTGTTCACGCAACGTTTGTTTTGCTTGTTGCCAATCGCGAGCAAGCTGCGCTAACTTCTCGTTTTTCCGCTCCCATTCTTGTTGCTTGCTTGTCATCATTCGCTTCGTTTTTTCCCGCTCTTCAAAAGCTGCGCGCATGTCGCGGTCGGTTGGAAAGGCGCGAAACCAGCTGTTTATGTGCGCAATCGTCTGCGCGAGCTGATTGAGTCTATCGGTTTGCTCGTGCAGCTGAGCACGAAGCTCCATTAACTCCGCTTCAAGTGCAGCGATTTTTTCTAGCCGCCAACGCTTGCGGGCAGCCCGTCCGATAAACAATGCTTTTTCCCGCATCGGTGCATGCCCTTTGACTAATCCGAGCGTATAATGTCCCTCTTCGTTAAGCATAAATGCCCCGTCCATTCCTCCATCGGCAAGCACGATGCTCTGGAGCACTTCTTTAATGCGCGTTGTGGACACTTTGCATCCTTCATCTACATCCGGCTGTAAATAGTCTGCTAACGTATGCGCGAGTTCGACAGGGCGTGGCACAAGCACTCGGTCACACGTTACGTCCACATCGATTTCCGTAATTAACGCATCCAGTAGCCCTGCGTGGTACAACGCCGATTCGATCCTCTCCCGAAGCGGTTCTGGCACATGGTCTTGAAATTCCACCCCTGCATAAAACGGAACAAACGCAATGCCTTTTTCGTCTAACTCCGCCCGCGCTGCCATCGTTTGTTCATCGCGTGTGAGTTCTGGATCTTTTTGCGTTTTCCATTGGTTCCATTCCGCTTCTTTTGCAGCAATCTTCTCTTCTAGTAACGTGCACGCATGCTTTTGCGCCATTTTTTCTTCATTTTTTTGATTGAGTGCTTCGTAATACGCTTCTGTAAACGGCTGCTTCACCTCGTCGACATGATACGTTTCGTATAGTTCATGAAGGCGCTGCAAAAACAGTTGGATAGATGCTTCTTGTATGGAAACATCTTGACATTGTTCGAGCCAGCGAAATACTTCTTGTTGGAACCGCGACTTTTCGTTTCCTAACAGTTCGAGCCATTTCGCTTCTTCATGGCGCAATTCATCTACTTCCCGCTGCAAGTCGCCTACCTCTTTACTCGTCTCTTCATAGCGCGCCTTCATTTCGTCGTGACGGCGCCAAAGCGCAATGATTTGCTCTAGTTTTTCAACGTATTCTTGCCCTTCCCGTTTCCAGACGGTAAAGTCAAATGTTGTTTGGCGCTGGCGAGAGAAATCGGCTTCGTTCAGATCATGCGCAGAAAAGGAACTTTCCACCGCATCATGCCGTAAATCGTCTAGTTGTTGGGCAAGTTGCTTTTCTATCTGATACCGCCGGTCTTCGTCTTCTTCTAGCTGGCGCTTATAGCGGCGTTCTAGTTGTTCTTTTTCGTCGATTTGCCGCAATAGTTTTTGTTGCTTTTCGTGAATGTCGCGTATTTCTTGCTGAACTCGTTCATATTCTTTTGCCGCTTGGAACACTTCGTGGCTTGCTAACTCTAATTCTCGTTGATGCAATACGTCTTGCTCGTTTGCGAGCGTTTGAATGTGTTCGCTTAAATCCGCAAGGTGCGTTTGTTTTTCTACTTCCTCTGTAAGCCATTGTTTTCCTTCTTCTGCTAGCCGCTTTACCTGCTTGTCTGCCTTAAGCCATTCGCTCGCCTTTTCCGCAATCATATATTCGTTATATGCCCGATATTGCGTACAAAGCCGCTTTAACGATTGTTCGTCGCGCTCTAGCTGCTCGAGTTGTTGCTTTGTTTGATCCATATTTTCAATCGTTTCCCATAAATGGCGCAACTCGTCGTCTGTCAACGCCGGAAGCGAACTTTCTAAAATCTCGTAAATGACCGTTGGCTTGAAATCTTTCGATAGCTTCGGGCTGCGTAGTTGAATCAATAGCTCAATTAATTCTTGAAACGCCTCCATCGATTCAAAGCGGAAGACGTGCTTATTGACGAGCTCCATATATTCTTTTTGTGAATCCACGACCGTTCCGCCGCTGCCAAGCAAATTGGCTAGCTCGCGTTTCGTGAGCGGGATTTTTTCTGTGCCGTTCGCTGATTTTTCCGTTTTATATAAAAATAAATCGCGACCGATGCGGCGGTTATCAAAAATGACGAACCCCCAAAAATCCATATTTTTTTGTCGCTTTGCCCGCAACCCGATTCCCGTTGTCACATATTGGTCCGTCTGCTTTCGTTTATATTCTAAAAACAAATAACCTGTCCGCTCATCGCGATCGACAATTTCCTTTTCGCCAAGCAAGTAATCTTCCATTCGCCGTGCCCGTGAACCGAACGGGTCAAGCCGGTCGGGCGTTTTTTTCCCGTCCAATAAGACAGGAAGCAAGCTTTGCATCGTCACGGACTTCCCAGAACCGTTCGTCCCGCGAAGCAACAACTTCCCGTCAGCAAATTCGAAATATTGCTCGTCGTAATACCAAAAATTAATCAATCCCGCGCGATGAAGCACCCATTTATTCGTCATCATCGTCTCTTCCTTTCATTAGAAAATCGTCTGGATATCGACCGACAAGCCGTCCAAGCAGCGGATAAAGAGTCACCATGCCCGTTTCCTGTTCATGCTCCGCCATTTTCCATTCTTTTAAAGCAGAGAGCAGTTCAGATGAAAGTTGTGCCAATGTCATTTCTCGATACGTTTTGCTCCAGCCTTCGCCATACTGCTCCATACAGTAGTTGAGCAAATGATGAAAATCGGACATCGTCACATGAATTTGTCCATATTCGTCCGGTGGATATTTAGCCAAATGAGCGCGCACAACTGCTGCCAAATGAAGAATAATATCCGACGTTCCTTTTTGGTCTGGGAATAGCGTATACACATGTTGCCGTTCTGGAATCGTCAATAGTGCTGCGTTTTTATATAGCTCGTAGCGAAAATCGGTATGTGCCTCGATGTCGTCACGCAATCGGTGGCGGAAGTTGCGCAAATAATAAAAGTTTGGGTCGTCTTTTTGCCGGCGATATACGACAGGCGATAAAAAGAGCTGCCGATAAATAAAGTGGCGGCGGTAATCGTCGGGTGACATTTTCCACTCTTCCTCCAACAGTTGCTCGATCGTTTCATATTGAATAAAATCTTTCGGATAAGAGCGCATAAAATAGCGGGATAACACCGGAACTTCGTACAGTGCTTCTTCGTCTTCTTGATTGGCAAACGCTTCGAGTTCCCCGTCGACGTGATGTACAATCCCGATTTGCTCGGCTGTTTTCAACACGCGAATAAGAGCGCGCCGATGTTGGTAGTTCGTCCAGTCAAGCGCAGTTTCGCCTGGATACATCGCTTTTATTTCTTCGCATACGTCAGATAATAAAAATTTTTCTTCGACCGCTTTTCCTTCTAAATATGCTAACACGCAACAAAACAACGCGTAATCGAGCGGTTCTTGAAACGACTCAATTCCCATCCACGCTTCTGGCTCGGCTGGTATTTTTTCGAGCTTAGCAAAATAGCGGTGGACAATGAGCCGATAGCCAAATTTCTCTTGCACATATCGCTTTAACACTTTTTCGCGTTCGCGTATTTTTTGAAAAAGTTCTGGCTCTTTTTCCCGAACAATCCAAAAATGTTCAAACAACGCCGTTAACGCTTCTTTCGCTTTCTCATCAAACTCTTTTTCCATTCTCTCTTCTCCTAGTCTAGCAAATGGATTTCGTAATTTGGCATCATTAACGTACCATCTTCTGCTTTCAGTGTAATCGTTCCTTCGCATTGGACCACTTTCACTTTCCATCCGTTTTCCGTTTGGACGATCCGGTCTTCTCGCCCCATCGCTTTCGCAATCCACCCGAGCAACGTTTTGCGAATATGTGAAGCAACAACCGGAAGCTCCCGAAGTACAATTTTCCCGTCGTCTATCAGCTGTGCGAGCTCTTCTTCTTCTTGTTGCTTCGCTGCTAAGTAGGCGGTCATCGTTTCCTCTTTTTCTTTTCGCCGATCAATCATTGCTTCTGGCTTTTTCTTTTCTCGATAGTGGCGAACGCGCGGTTTGACGAGCCATTCTGCCGGTTGTTCCTCCCAAATATCGCGGTACATGTTTTCCGTTGCATCATTTTCGGCGACGATGTGTTTCGTATGGAAACAGCCGAACACAACCGCGGACAGTTTATGTGCTTCTTCTACCGTTTCTAATGACGAAAACCATTTGGCTAAATGCAAGTAGTCTTTCTTTCGGCTGCGAAAATGATGATGGCGCTCCCCTAACCGCTGAACGACACGCGTCATTCGCCGAATGGCTTCGTTCGTCTGCTTTTGCAAAAACGACAGTTCACTTTCGTGGCCGTTTCGCCCTAAAAACCATTCGTTTAAACTGCGCCACGTGTCTAGCTTCTCTTCCGTTAGCTGTTCACGCGAAAAAACTGCGCCCTCAAAGCGCGGAATAGCAAGTTGATAGGCAACCACTTCCTCAATAAAACGACGCACACCGTTCGCTGGCAAGTCTTCGAGCAGTTTTTCAATTTGCATCGATGTTTTTTGCAATGCGACGATAAAGTCGCGCAAATAGGCAGTAAACTGTTCTTTATACACAAGAAACGAATCTGACATCATCCGCTCTTCCATATTTTCTCCGTTCAAATAAGCGATGTAGTCGGCGGAATTTTGGATGATTTTTTTAAAATAATCGAACGTTTCTTCCCACACTTGATTCATTTCTTCGCGTTTTTCGACAAATCCAGCGTGAATAATCGATTCCATCCGAGTAAGCGAGGCATACAGGCGGTCAAACCGTGTTTTTTCGAGCGACCCACCGAACGTATCCCCTAGCTGCTCAAGCGTGCGAATCATTCGTTCGATTTCGACCGTGTATGGGCTGCATTGATAACGAAATCGCTTCTTTTTAAATTCCTCAATCGTCCGAATATGACCCGTTTCTTGTCGAGCGATTAAGTTTTTCCATTTGACAAGCTGCTCTAAGTCTTGCTGCAGCTCTTCCTCTGTATACGCTTGAAATTCATCGAATTGTTTTAAAAAAGCGTACACTTCTTCAGGAAACAAATATTGCCGCATTCGCTCGTGTTGCGTGTAAAAATAGCGCAAAATCGCCCGATACCGATATGCGTTATCCACTACTAAATATTTCGCCTCCGTAATCGGCTTTAGCCACGACGTATCCATCTTTCGCTCCCCTTCTATCATTCATCTACTATCATTGTAATCGATTCGCTATTCGTTCTCTACTAAAACGTCGTTGGGAAAATGTGCTCCTCAAGTAGCTTGCCTAAAAAATGAACATGTTCGCTAGTCATCCGCTGTCGATTCGTGTAAAATGGAAACGAAAAGGAGGTGAACGAAATGGTGGAACAGTTGCTTTATGAAATTCTTCATGAAGTCAAAGCAACCCGCGAAAAAGTCGAATCGCTAGAAAAACGAGTGGATGTGCTAGAAAAAGAAGTGTCTTCCTTACGCCAACAAGTTCAAGCACTTGATGGAAAAGTTCAAGCACTTGATGGAAAAGTCCAAGCACTTGATGGAAAAGTCCAAGCACTTGATGGAAAAGTCCAAGCACTTGATGGAAAAGTCCAAGCACTTGACGAAAAAGTGCAACTACTCGACGAAAGAACGCTCGAAACGAAGGCGATTTGTGAAGCGGTTCGTCATGGTCAAGAGGTGCTCGCCGCAAAATACGATGCACTCGCACTCGATGTCCACAACATGCAAGGAAACATCACCCGCTTAACTAACATACTCGAAGAGAAAGTACTCCCTGCCCTCACCGACCACGAATCGAGCATCCAAGTATTAAACAACCGTGTATTTAAAGTAGAAAGCACGTTACAAAAGCTTGTTCATCTGTAAAAAAGGCGGCATTGTCCGGGAGGCAATGCCGCTTTATCCTTATCGTTTATTGATCTCTTCAAGCAATAGCTTATTCACAAGCGGTGGGTTGGCTTGTCCTTTTGTTGCTTTCATAATTTGACCGACTAAGAAGCCAATCGCACGGTCTTTTCCGTTTTTGAAGTCTTCGATCGATTGTGGATTCGCATCGAGCACTTCGAGCACAATGTTGCGCAACGTCGCTTCGTCAGAAATTTGCACAAGCCCTTGGTCTTTGACGATTTGTTCCGGATCGCCGCCTTTTTCCACAAGTTCCTTAAAGATTTTCTTCGCAATTTTTGACGAAATCGTACCGTTTTGAATAAGTTTAATCATGCCTGCTAAGCTTTCTGGCGTTAACGCGATGTCGTGCAGCTCTTTTTGTTCTGCGTTTAAGTAGCCCGATACTTCGACCATCAACCAGTTGGAAGCAAGTTTCGGATCTGCACCGTTCGCAACCGTTGCTTCGAAAAAGTCTGCCATTTCTTTTGTGAGCGTTAATACTTTCGCATCATACCCTGGCAAACCAAGTTCCTCAATGTACCGTTTTTTCCGTGCATCAGGAAGCTCTGGAATCGACGCGCGTACGCGTTCTTTCCATTCCTCATCGATATAGAGCATCACTAAATCTGGCTCTGGGAAGTAGCGATAGTCTTCCGAACCTTCTTTTGTGCGCATTAAAATCGTTGTTTTCGTCGCTTCATCGAAACGGCGCGTTTCTTGCTGGATCACACCGCCAGACAACAAAATTTTCTCTTGACGTTTCGCTTCGTACTCCAATCCTTGACGGACGAAGTTAAACGAGTTTAAGTTTTTCAATTCCGTTTTCGTACCGAACTTGTCTGAACCGATTGGACGAAGGGAAATGTTCGCGTCACATCGAAGCGATCCTTCTTCCATTTTGCAATCCGATACGCCTGTATATTGAATGATCGACTTTAATTTTTCTAAATACGCATACGCTTCTTCTGGTGAGCGAATGTCTGGCTCGGATACGATTTCAATGAGCGGTGTGCCTTGACGGTTAAAGTCAACTAGCGAATAACCGTCCCCTGTATGCGTCAGTTTTCCGGCATCTTCTTCTAAATGAATGCGCGTAATGCCGATTTTTTTCTTTTTGCCGTTCACTTCAATTTCGATCCAACCGTTTTGTCCAATCGGTTGGTCATACTGTGAAATTTGGTACGCTTTCGGGTTGTCTGGATAGAAATAGTTTTTCCGGTCAAATTTCGTTTCTGTGGCGATTTCGCAGTTTAACGCCATTGCTGCTTTCATCGCAAATTCAACCGCTTGTTTGTTCAACACCGGAAGAACGCCTGGATACCCTAAGTCAATGACGCTCGTTTGTGTGTTTGGGGGCGCTCCGAATGCGTTTGGGCTGCTTGAGAAAATTTTCGATTTTGTTTTCAGCTCAACGTGGACTTCAAGTCCGATGACGATTTCAAAATTCATCGTGATCTCCCCCCTTACAATGTCGGTTTTTGTTTATGATAGTTTGTCGCTTGTTCAAACGCGTGTGCGACGCGGTAGACCGTACTTTCATCGAAATGTTTGCCGATAATTTGCAAACCGACTGGCAAACCGTTGACAAATCCGCACGGTACAGAAATACCTGGAACGCCGGCAAGGTTGACTGGAATCGTTAAAATGTCGTTTGCGTACATCGTTAACGGATCGCTCGTTTTTTCACCGATTTTAAACGCTGGGGTCGGCGTCGTCGGTCCGATAATCACATCATATTTTTCAAAGACGTTCTCAAAATCTTGTTTAATGAGCGTCCGCACTTTTTGCGCTTTTTTGTAATATGCGTCATAATAGCCCGAGCTTAACGCGAACGTTCCAAGCATAATGCGGCGCTTCACTTCGTTGCCGAACCCTTCGCTGCGCGTTTGTTTATACATGTCAATCAAGTTTTTCGCATTATCTGTCCGATAGCCATAGCGAACACCGTCAAAGCGGGCAAGGTTTGCCGATGCTTCCGAAGACGCTAATAAGTAATACGTCGCCAGCGCGTATTTCGAATGAGGAAGCGATACTTCTTCCCACGTTGCGCCTAGGCCTTCTAATACTTTTAGGGCATCGAGCACCGATTGGCGCACTTCTTCAGATACCCCTTCACCTAAATATTCTTTTGGCACAGCGATTTTCAATCCTTGAATGTCACCTGTTAATGCGGACACATAATCCGGAACATCGACGTTTGCCGATGTCGAATCCATCGGGTCTACGCCAGAAATGACTTGTAGTAAATACGCGTTATCTTCCACAGTGCGCGTAATCGGACCGATTTGATCAAGCGAAGACGCAAACGCGACAAGTCCATAGCGCGATACACGACCATACGTCGGTTTTAACCCAACAACGCCGCAAAACGCAGCTGGTTGACGAATCGAACCACCTGTATCTGATCCGAGCGCAAACGGTACTTCCCCTGCCGCTACTGCCGCTGCTGAACCGCCGCTAGAACCACCCGGTACGCGCTCTAAGTCCCACGGATTGCGCGTGAGTTGGAAGCCCGAGTTCTCCGTCGACGACCCCATCGCAAACTCGTCCATGTTCAACTTCCCAACGACAATTGCATCCGCTTCATGCAGCCGTTCCATCACCGTCGCGTCATAAATCGGGTCAAAATTATAAAGAATTTTGCTTGCGCATGTCGTGCGCAGCCCTTTTGTGACAATGTTATCTTTAATGCCGATTGGCATGCCAAACAACAAGCCGAACTCGTGTTCCGTTGCTAATTTTTCATCTAGCTCTTTTGCCTTTGCACGCGCTTGTTCTTCGTTTAACGTTAAAAACGCTTGTACTTTTTCATCTACTTCGGCAATTCGCTTGAATGATTCGTCTACTAAATCAGCGACAGAAATTTCTTTTTTATGTAACATTCCATGTAATTCCGATAGTTTATAGTCAAACAATGACATCGTTTTCCCCCCTTATTCCAAAATCGCTGGTACGCGAAACTGACCGTCTTGTTGGTCCGGTGCGTTTTTCAATACTTCTTCTAGCGGAAGTCCAGCCGTCGGTATATCTTCACGCATCACATTTTTCATATTCAATACGTGCGACGTTGGCGGAACGTTTTCAGTGTCTAATTCGTTTAACTGCTCCGCAAACGTAATAATCGCGTCCAATTGCTTCGTAAACATTTCTGCCTCTTCTTCTGTAATCGCTAGACGCGCTAGATGCGCGACGTGTTTTACTTGCTCAATAGAAATTCGTGACATTTCTTTCACCTCCGATATTGTCGACCTTTGCAATACTATGATGATACCAAACTTTCGCCGAGTGAAGCAACATTTGCCATGAAAGAACGGAAAAATGTTTGACGAAATTTCCATATAAGCATACAATGAAAAAAATTTTGTTTACCACCAACTCGTATAATTTCGGGAATATGGTCCGAAAGTATCTACCAAACGACCGTAAATCGTTTGACTACGAGGGATGCTCCTCGTATCGAGTGGAAAAAGGGGAGGAACAAACGATGAAGCAACTTGCTGTAGCTGCAAAAAAACAATTAGCCGATATTGTTGTAAAAAACGGAAAAATTATCAACGTCTTTACCCACGAAATCATACAGGCAGATATCGCGATTGCGAATGGAAAAATTGTCGGCCTCGGGGAATACGACGGTCATACGATTATTGACGCACAAGGAAAATACGTTTGTCCTGGATTGATTGACGGTCACGTCCATATTGAATCGTCAATGGTTACACCGAGTGAATTTGCTCGCGTTGTCATTCCGCACGGCATCACCACTGTCATTACCGACCCGCACGAGATTGCGAACGTTGCTGGGACAAAGGGAATCGAGTTTATGCTAAACGATTCCAACGATATTCCACTTGATGTATATGTCATGTTGCCATCGTGCGTGCCCGCCACCGATTTTGAACATGCTGGCGCGACATTACATGCGGAACAGTTAGCACCGTTTTTTTCCCATCCGCGCGTGCTTGGGCTTGCGGAAGTGATGGATTATCCTTCACTTCTAGAAGGAAAGCAACCTATGCTTGCGAAACTAGCCGCTGCGATGGAAGCAAATAAACTGATCGACGGTCATCTAGCTGGACTGGATGAAACAGCTGTGAACGTATACCGAAGCGCCAATGTCCATACCGACCATGAATGTGTCACAGTTAATGAGGCGCTCGCTCGCGTTCAACGCGGCATGTACGTCTTAATTCGCGAAGGGTCGGTCGCAAAAGATTTGCACAAACTGCTTCCCGCTGTTAATACGTATAACGCCCGCCGCTTTTTATTTTGCACAGACGATAAACATATTGACGAACTTGTCAATGAAGGAAGCATTGACCATCATATTCGGCTAGCGATTCAAGCAGGCATCGAGCCGATAACGGCGATTCAAATGGCGACATTAAATGCGGCAGAATGTTATCGCCTATATACAAAAGGCGCGATCGCTCCTGGGTACGATGCCGACTTTTTGTTTGTGGAAGATTTACAGTCGTTTTCGATTACGCACGTTTTTAAAAAAGGAGCACTCGTTGCGGAAAACGGACGCGCTATCTTTTCTGTGACGAAAGCAACTTCGATCGACAAAGCGATTACCCAATCGGTTCATGCCAAAAAGATATCAAAAGAAGATGTGCAAATTCCGTTTACACGCGGAAAGCAAGCAAATGTCATCCGAATTATTCCAAATCATTTGCATACAAAACGGCTCATGACAGAAGTGGATGTTGAACACGAGGTCTTTCAACCATCGGTGGAGCGAGATCTGTTAAAGCTTGTCGTCGTTGAACGTCATCGTGGTCTTGGCGTTGGTGTCGGTATCGTCAACGGCTTTCAATTGAAAAAAGGAGCGATTGCGTCATCGATTGCCCACGACTCCCATAATATTATCGCCACCGGGACGAACGATGACGACATCATCGTTGCGATTGAACATATAAAAAACATAAACGGTGGACTTGCTGTTGTCGAAAGCGGACGCGTGTTGGCAGACTTGCCGCTTGAAATCAGCGGTCTCATGACAGCGAAAAGGTTTGAAGACGTATTAGAACGACTGCAAAAGATACACGATGCTTTAATAACGATTGGAGCATCAAGCGAATTCAATCCATTTATTACGCTCGCCTTTTTAGCGTTGCCAGTCATTCCAGAACTGAAACTAACCGATCAAGGTTTATTTGACGTTTCATCGTTTCAATTTATAGACGTGGAAGCATAGAGGGATTTTTTATCCCTCTTTTTTGTCGAATGATGTTATAATATGGTTGTGTGCAAAGGAGGGGAGAAGATGAGCGAGCAATTATTGGAGAAAATTTTACTCGTCGTCACAGACATCCAAAAAGAGTTGCAGGACATTCGTGCAGAGCAAAAAGCCATTCGTGAAGAACAGCGAGCCATTCGTGAAGAACAACAAGCTATTCGTAAGGAACAAATGGCTATTCGTGAGGAACAAATGGCTATTCGCGAAGAGCAGAAAACATTCCGCGAAGAAATAAACTTGTTGCGGGAGGAGATGAACGCATTCCGCAAAGAGCAGCAACTCATTCGCGAAGAGCAACAAGCATTAAAAAATGGACAAAAAGAGCTTTACGATCTTATGAACGCTCTTCTCCATCGTCAAGACGAAACGGATGCGAAACTGGAAGCTTTAACGATGGACGTTCATCGCATGCACGGTGAAATAACTGCGATGAAGCAAGAAATCCACGCACTAAACAAAAAAATTGACTCCCACTACGAACAATTCAACGAACGCCTTAACAATCTCCAACTTGACGTTGATTTCACCGTTCATAAAACAACGATGACAGAACGCGAACTTTTCAAAATGAGAAATCGGTTGTTTTCATAGAGAGGGCATTTCCCTCTCTATGAAATTCGATTCATATACTTCTTTCATTTATCATTCTCTCTATCAAACATAACATCACTTGCAAAAATGGATTCAATAATCCCGAACACACCTACATTGCCTCTAATGTAATCGAGCACATAGTCTTCTCCCTACATAATATCCCAGTACTCCCATATAAATCGAGGCTACAAAAACAAAAGAAGGATAAAAAGGAAGCGACGTAATCGTTGCGATCCCCAAAACAACCACCCAATCCCATTTAAATCCCCATTTTTCATCAGCAAAAGAAACAAACGCTTCTGTTACTGCACATATAAACGGAACAGCTAGTACTACAATTGGAAAAATGGCAACAAAGAAAGGAAAAGTGCTAAGTAATGAGAGGGAAAGGGCAAACGTGACCAATGCCAGCAAAGCCTCTACTAAAAATTTTTTCACTGATTCTTCTCCTATTCTTCCAATTCACGAACCCGTTTTTTCATCTCTACTAATAACAGATCAAATAAATGAACATAGCGCTCGCGAACATGTTCATAAATTTCCATCGCTATTTGTTCATCGTATGTATGTGATGTTCTGTTTCGGTCTTCTAACATTTGAATCCACGCTTCTCCATCTTGAATAAGTCCTTCTTTAAATGCTTGTTTAATCGTTTTTCGCGGACTTGTTACTTCATTGTTTCCGTTATATTCTAAGTAACTTTTCATCCATTTCCATGCTAGTTCGTACGTAAATTCAAATCGTTGAATTGTCGCGTCAAGAACTAGATCGTCTTTTTCCACATCACGCGTAATGCTTTGATGTAGTTTATTTAATGCTTTTTCAAAGTCAAATAGTTTATCAATAACTTTATTCATCGTCACAACAGCCTCCCCTCGTTCATTCGTTAAAAAAATAATCTTTCCTTCGAGATCAATGTACGATTTGAGTTTTTCATTGCTGATCTTTTCATAATCAATAGCATCCACCGTATAAATGATATTTGCTTCTGCTAAATCGTCTTGAATGCGGTACAGCTGCTCGTTATGACTTCTAAACTTAATCGCAATATCGATGTCCGACGTTTCTTTATAATCGCCTCTTGCCCTTGATCCGAACAAAATCACTTTTTCAATAATGTTAGCATAATTTTGGAACACACAAATGAGGTTATAAAATGTTTGCTTTTTTAATCCGTACATGTTTGTACTCAATCGCCCATCACCACCCACTTCTATATCATTTGAAAGATGTTTTTTTCATTATACCTTAAACCCCTCTTAGCATTTTTGCCAAGAGGGGTTTTCCATTAAAACATTTCAGATACTGTTTTTGCTTGCATATGAAGAAGTAAGTAGTCTGGGCCGCCTGCTTTCGAGTCTGTTCCAGACATATTGAACCCACCAAACGGATGGTAGCCGACGATCGCGCCTGTGCAACCGCGGTTAAAGTAAAGGTTACCGACATGGAACTCTTCACGCGCTTTTTCTAAGTTAAAGCGGTTTTTCGAAATGACAGCGCCTGTTAAGCCATATTCGGTGTTATTGGCGATTTCAAGTGCATGATCGAAGTCTTTTGCTTTCGTAAACGCCACAACAGGTCCGAAAATTTCTTCTTGCATAATGCGCGCTTTCGGATCGAGATCCGCAAACACCGTTGGCTGAATGAAGAAGCCTTTCGAGTCGTCCCCTTCGCCGCCTGTCATAAGCTTGCCTTCTTGTTTCCCAATTTCGATATATTCCATAATTTTGTTGTACGCCGATTGGTCGATCACCGGTCCCATAAACGTGCTTTGTTCTTCTGGGTTGCCAACTTTTAATTGCTTCGTTAACTCGACGACGCGGTTTAATACTTGATCGTATACGTCTTCAAGCACGACGACACGCGAGCATGCCGAACATTTTTGACCGGAGAAACCGAATGCCGATGCCACGATCGATTGTGCCGCCAATTCTAAATCCGCTTCTTTGTCGACAACAATCGTGTCTTTGCCACCCATTTCCGCAATGACGCGTTTGAGCCAAATTTGTCCTGGATGTACTTTAGCCGCACGTTCATAAATGCGAATCCCAACATCGCGAGAGCCTGTGAAACTAATGAAACGTGTGCGTGGATGGTCGACTAAATAATCGCCTACTTCCGCACCGCTTCCTGGAATGTAGTTTAATACACCTGCTGGAAGGCCTGCTTCTTCTAGCACTTCGACGAATTTATACGCGATGACTGGCGTTGCACTTGCTGGCTTTAACAACACCGTATTCCCTGTCACAAGCGCCGCAACCGTCGTTCCTGCCATAATTGCAAACGGGAAGTTCCATGGCGAAATGACGACGCCAACGCCAAGCGGAATGTAGAAGAAACGGTTCGTTTCTCCTGGACGGCTTTCGACAGGAATGCCGTCTTTCAATTTCAACATTTGCCGAGCATAATATTCCATAAAATCAATCGCTTCGGCAGTATCCGCATCTGCTTCTCTCCACGGTTTTCCTGCTTCTTTCACAAGCAATGCCGAAAACTCATGTTTGCGGCGGCGCACAATCGCGGCGGCGCGGAATAAAATGTCTGCGCGCATTTCCGGCTTCGTTTTGCTCCACCATTTGAATGCCGCATCCGCTGTTTGCATCGCTTTTTCCGCCAATTCTTTGCTTGCCTTCGATACGCGACCGATTACTTCTTCTTTATTCGCAGGGTTAATCGACACGATTTTTCCTTCTGTCATCACCCGTTCGCCACCGATGACGAGCGGGTAGTCTTTGCCAAGGTACGCTTCGACTGTTTTTAGACCTGCTTCAAACGCTTTTTTGTTCGCTTCCGCTGTAAAATCGGTAAATGGTTCATGTTTATAAGGTTGTACCATTGATAAGCCCCCTTTGCGAAAATTAAAAACGTTTACAACCCACATTTATCATTCTAACGAATATGCTGTACTTATTCAATTGCAAGCATCACTGATAAATGTGCACAAACGGCTCGTCTGCTTTCGCTGGGCGCACAATAATACTTTCTGGCCCACTGACAGAAGAAATATAAACATTTACGTTCACATAGTCCGGAAACTTCTCCATGACTAATCCTGTTACATATTGCGTAAACGCAATCACTTCCGCTTTCCCATAAAACTGCATCGGAATCGTAATAGTTAACTGTTGCAATTGGTCATCGACATAAAACGCTTTGCCAATCACCCCTGTGTAATTCGGGAAAAAATCTTCGATATCGGACTTAAAGTTTAAAAATTTCATTAAATCGTCCCGATGGTTTTTTTCTGCGTCATCCGAAGGAAACAGCGCATATTCCTCGTTGATTTTTTTCCATTGATCAATCGTATCGCTTCCTTGGTCGACATTCGCCATCGCGAAAAAATGTCCAGGGATGATCGACGTTCTTGGTTGCTGCTTAAATAACGCAATCGTAATCGGTACATTTTTTAATCCTTTTATATGCCGGATGCGAGACAACACTTCCGCAGCAATGCGCTTCCCTTCTCGTTCGATATCCGCATCGCTTATTTCGACTTCCCGTGGATATCCTTGCTCTGTTTGGTAATAATGGACGGAATTAAGGGCGAGACCAATGACAACTCCGCCAAGCTGCACTTTTCCGTTATCATTTTTTGTTAAATAATCATGTTCTAGAATGCTTGCTAAATAAATTGGGCTTTTTGTATTTTTTTCTTCGTTCGTTCCCTCGTCGCTTAATACTGGGTTGAGACCGATATTATCCGCTTCAGTCATTCCTTCTTCTTTTAATTGCGCCTTCGTCATTTTGCGCATCAGCCATTTTTTAATTGTTTTTTTCTCTAAATATTGTCCTTCTTGAAATAAATAATCTTTCGGGGAAAATCGCTGCTGGGCAAGGCGCATTAACCCTGTTTCAAACTCGTCCACATCTAAGCGCGTATTCAAATTTTCCACCACAAGCCCGCGCGCTTCCGACGGGGTAAACGGCAAAACCATTCGGTAATACGAATCGGAAATATTGTATTTTGGAATGACAGCTGTTTGTTGCTTATTATTTTTCTCTTGCACGACTTGTTGTTCGCCAAATTTTGGTGCACAGGCCGATAAGAAAAGGGTGAGTACTGTCGTTACCATCGCTATTTTTTTCATGTTGTTGACACCTGCCGCTCTATTTCTTGAAGAAAGCGCGTTTCGTCCCAAACTTCAATGCCGAGCTGCTTCGCCTTCGTCAATTTCGATCCTGCATCTATCCCCGCAATGACTAAGTCGGTATTTTTGCTGACGCTGTTTGTCACATTGCCGCCAAGCTGTTCAATTTTTTCTTTTGCTTCGTTGCGCGATAACGTTTCTAGCTTTCCAGTGAGCACGATCGTTTTTCCAGCAAAAAGAGATGTGCCCATCGCAGCGCTTGCCTTTTGTCCTTTATATGTCATGTTCACACCGTACGAACGTAATTCGTCTAGCAGCTCTTTCACTTCTTGTTTAGCAAAATACGTAACAATAGAATCCGCCATTTTTTCACCAATTTCATGAATGGCAGTCAATTCTTCTTTTGTTGCTGTTTGCAGCCGCTCCATCGTTTCAAACTGTTCGGCTAAAATTTTTGCCGCTTTTGCCCCGACATGACGAATGCCAAGCCCAAATAAAAGACGTTCTAACGAATTTTGTTTCGACGCCTCAATTGCTTGCAGCAAGTTCGTGGCCGATTTTTCCCCCATTCGCTCTAACGCTAGCAGCTGCTCTTTCGTTAACGCGTATAAATCAGCGACATCATGAACAAGCCCTGCTTGGAACAACTGGGCAACGACTTTTTCCCCAAGTCCATCAATGTTCATTGCTTGGCGCGATACAAAATGAATGAGCCCCTCACGAATTTGTGCCGGACATTTCGGGTTTAAACAACGAAGGGCAACTTCCCCATCTAACCGCACGAGTTCGCTACCGCATTCTGGGCAATGCGTCGGCATTACAAACGGTTGTTCGCTTCCTGTACGCCGTTCTGGCAACGTGCTCACGACTTCTGGAATAATGTCGCCTGCTTTTTTGACGACGACAAAATCTCCAATCATAATGCCTTTTGCGCGAATTAAATCTTCGTTGTGAAGCGAGGCGCGCTGAACAACAGTTCCTGCAATGCGCACCGGCTCTAAAATCGCCGTAGGCGTCACTACCCCTGTACGCCCGACGCTTAGTTCGATGCCGATTAATTTCGTGACCGCCTCTTCGGCTGGAAACTTATAAGCAATCGCCCACCGCGGGCTTTTTGCGGTTGCCCCGAGCTGTTTTTGCTGCTCGAACGAATCCACCTTAATCACGATTCCGTCTATGTCATAAGGAAGATGTGGGCGTTTTTCTTGCCAGCTACTAACAAATTCGATTACTTCCTCCATCGTTGCACAGCGGCGGCGCTCTGGATTCGTTTTAAAGCCGAGCTGCTGCAAATAATCGAGCGCTTCGCTATGTGAGTGAATTCCAAGTTCTTCGGCATTTACTAATGCGTACACAAACATATCTAAATGGCGAGAAGCCGCTACTTTCGGGTCTAACTGCCGCAAAGAACCCGCTGCTGCGTTGCGTGGATTAGCAAATACTTCTTCGCCACGCGATGCTCGCTCTTCATTTAACCGTTCAAATGATCGCTTTGGCATATACGCCTCCCCACGCGCTTCTAATGTCACCGATTGGTTAAGCTTGAGCGGAAGCGAACGAATCGTTTTTAAATTTTCCGTAATGTCTTCTCCCGTAACACCGTCGCCGCGTGTTGCTCCTTGAATAAAGAAGCCGTCTTCGTACCGCACTGAAACAGCTAGTCCGTCAATTTTTAGTTCGCACATATAGGCAACCTCGCCTACTTCTTGGCGGACACGGCGGTCAAAATCGCGCAAATCCCCTTCATTAAACGCATTCGCAAGACTTAACATCGGCACGCGGTGTTCGACTTTTTGAAATGCATCTAGCGCTTGTCCACCAACGCGCTGTGAAGGAGAGTCTTTCGTTTTGAGCTCTGGATATTGTTCCTCTAGCGCTATCAACTCTTGCATCAAGCGGTCGTATTCCGCATCCGTGACCGACGGGCGATCGAGTACGTAATATTCATAGTTGTATTGATTTAACAAGCGGCGTAATTCCTCTATCCGTTCCATCGCCATTTGCTTTTCACCTCACACTTTTGTAATCGGCGCAAATTGGGCCAATAGACGTTTAATACCGGTTGGACTTTGGAAAGCGACATCGAGTTCAAGGTCATTCCCTTCTCCACGCACGCTAACAATGGTGCCAATTCCCCATTTTTTATGCTCAACTTTGTCGCCTACTTTCCAATCTTTTGCGGTAGCGGTAACCGTTCGTGCCGTCGCTGCTTTTGGCGTCCATGCTTTTTTATGCACTTGTTCGACGAGTTCATCCGGAATTTCCATCACAAAGCGAGACAACGGGTTTATCATTGTTCTGCCAAACAATGTCCGCATTTGCGCACTTGTCATAAACAGCTCTTCTTCTGCGCGTGTAATGCCGACATACGCTAAGCGCCGCTCTTCTTCCATTTCTTCTTCATTATCAAGCGAGCGGTTATGTGGAAAAATCCCTTCTTCCATGCCGATTAAAAAGACGACCGGAAATTCGAGTCCTTTTGCCGAATGAAGCGTCATCAGTACAACTGCCTCGCTCCCTTTGTCCTCTGGCGCGTTCAGCTGGTCGATATCTGCTACTAACGCTAAATCCGTTAAAAAGGCGATGAGCGACTTGTCTTCATTGACGTTTTCAAAATGCTTCGTCACCGATAAAAACTCGTCAATGTTTTCAAGACGGCTTTGAGCTTCTAACGTTTTCTCTGCCCGCAGCATATCGCGATAGCCGGATTTTTCTAATACGTCCTCCACAAGCTCCGTGACCGATAAAAACTCCTGCATTTGCCCCCAATGCTCAATTTGCCGGCGAAACTCAGTAAGCGGTGCAGCAATACGTGCACTTAGCCCGATTTCTTCGAGTTCGCCAAGCGCTTGAAATAAAGAGATACCGTTTTCGGAGGCATAGCGAGAAATTTTTTCGAGCGATGAAGCGCCAATTCCTCGTTTCGGCACGTTAATAATTCTTGTAAAACTAATGTCATCGTTCGGATTAGCAATCAACCGCAAATACGCCAAAAGGTCTTTAATTTCTTTTCGATCATAGAATTTCAATCCGCCGACGATTTTGTACGGAATGTTCGCCTTTAATAACATTTCCTCGATCATCCGCGATTGGGCGTTTGTTCGATATAAAACGGCAAAATCCTCATAACGGCGTTTGCCAGATTCGACATACTCTTTAATTTTGCCGACAACAAATTGTGCTTCATCTGTCTCGCTCATTGCGTCATAATAAACAATTTTTTTCCCCTCTGGATTTTCCGTCCATAGCTTTTTCGGCTTGCGGTTGTAGTTGTTTTTAATCACTTCATTCGCTGCTTGTAAAATACGTTTTGTCGAGCGATAGTTTTGTTCAAGCAAAATGACCTTGGCGTTCGGATAATCGGTTTCGAACGATAAAATATTTTGGATATCTGCGCCGCGCCAGCGATAAATCGACTGGTCCGAATCGCCGACAACGCAAATATTTTGCAGCTTTTCCGCCAACATCTTCACTAGCCTGTATTGCGCTTTGTTCGTATCTTGGTACTCATCGATATGAATGTATTGAAATTTATATTGGTAATGCTCTAGCACTTCAGGAACGCGTTCAAATAGATGAACA
This sequence comes from Anoxybacillus sp., assembly GCF_023512315.1. Classification (GTDB taxonomy): domain Bacteria; phylum Bacillota; class Bacilli; order Bacillales; family Anoxybacillaceae; genus Anoxybacteroides. Next base: position 4,170 of record NZ_JAILZV010000029.1, on the reverse strand, counting down.
GTTGTCATAATTAAATCGTCAAAATCAAGGGCGTGGTTGCGAAGTAACCGCTGCTGGTACTCTGCATACACCTCGCTTGCGATTTTTTCATAATAGTTTCCTGCTTTTTTCGCAAATTGCTCCGGGGAGAGCAGTTCGTTTTTCGCGTTGCTAATCGTTCCTAAAATAGCACGCGGGTCAAATTTTTTTGGGTCGATATTTTTTTCATTTAAAATATGTTTAATGACCGATAATTGGTCAGTCGTATCCAAAATCGAAAAATTGCGGTTAATCCCAATTCGATCTACGTCACGGCGCAAAATGCGGACACACATCGAATGAAATGTCGAAATCCAAATGTCTTCGGCTGCTCCTCCGACAAGTGCTTGCACGCGCTCTTTCATCTCGCGAGCTGCTTTATTTGTAAATGTAATCGCTAAAATATTCCAAGGGGCTACATGCTTTTCTGCCATTAAATACGCAATGCGGTGCGTTAATACACGCGTTTTTCCGCTTCCCGCTCCCGCCATAATTAAAAGCGGACCTTCCGTCGTCCGCACTGCCTCTTGTTGCTCTGGATTTAAATTAACGAGGAGTTTATTTGACAAAAAACTCAACGAAATCACCACCATACAAACATTTGTTCTATTTTACTACATTTTTTCTCCTCAAACAACTTTAACCGCCTGCACGGTTGCAAGCGCTCGTGATAAATCGCGATACACCGCATTACCGACGACAATCGTATCCGCATATTGCGACATTTCCTTTGCTTGCTCTGGTGTCTCAATGCCTCCGCCATAAAACAGCTGCGTATGATGTAATGCTTGCTTTACTTGCTGCACCGTTTGTACGTTTCCGTACGTTCCGCTGTACTCTAAATAAAAAATTGGTAATTTATACATATTTTCCGCAATCCGAGCATAGGCAACGACATCCGCATCGGCAAGATCCGTATTCGCTTCGGTCAACACGGCTGCTTTGCATTCGGGATTTAAAATACAATACCCTTCCATGAAAATTTCGTCCCAATTCATGAGATCCCCAAATTGTTTCATCGCTTCGTGATGCAGCCCCATCATCCATTTCGTTTGTCGGCTATTTAACACCGTCGGGATAAAATAAAAATCAAACCCTGGCGTCACCGCCTCGACATTTGCGATTTCTAATACGCACGGAACGGAAAACCGACGAATGCGCGCCATTAATTCTAGCACATTCTCAAGCGTCACCCCATCCGTACCACCGACGATGACCGCATCTGTCCCAGACTCGCAAATACGCTCTAGCGCCTCATCGCTAATCGCTTTATTCGGATCTAACTTAAATACGTGGCGCCACTTTCGAACATCGTACATACGAAACCCTCCATTAATTCTCTCCATCATTTCATTATAGCAAAACTCCCCTGTTTTCCGCCAAAAAAGGAGCATCCGTCAAGAATGCCCCTTATGATACATGGTTCGTTTCTTCTTTAATGCGATCAAGCGCCATTCCATATGCATCGTTTCCGTAATTTAAGCATCGTTTCACACGTGAAATCGTCGCTGTGCTCGCACCAGTTTCTGTTTCAATTTTATGATACGTATACCCTTCGCGAAGCATGCGCGCTACTTCTAATCGCTGCGCTAAGGACTGAATTTCATTGACCGTACATAAATCATCAAAAAAGCGATAACATTCTTCTAAATCGCGAAGCGACAAAATCGCCTTAAACAACTGATCCACTTCTCTTCCTCTCAGTTTATCAATTTGCATTTTTTTACCCTCCATTAATGATATTGCACAATGTCTAGCTGTGGCACAATATTTACCCACGTTTTCCCCGGCACAAACCCGACCGGCACCCCATTTTCATACGGTAATAGACGACCGTTCACATTTTTCCATTCGACAGCCTGCACGGTTCCGTTTTGAAACAAATACCCTTTTCCGCCCGATGTTAAATCGATATCGCGGCGACCGTAGCTGTCGCTAATCGTGTGCTTTGCTGCGACGACAAACACATTTTGCACAAGCACAGGTTCGTGCGTATCATAATCCATTGTTTGTTCTCCTGCACTATACCGAAAATACCCTTTTTTCTCCGGGATGTACGTATATTGCACGTGAGCGTATGCTTGGCGAGAATAGGCAATTTCCACTTGTTTCGCCGGCTGTCCGCCCCCTTCGTTTTCAAAAAACGGCAGCGGCTCGATATTTTCTTCAAGTGCATATCCTTTTTCTACTGCCCCTTTTTCAATGTTCGCAAACGTAATATAGGAGTTGTGGGGCGCTTTACGGAACGACGCACGCTTAAATAACGTTCCGTCATAAAACAACCCGTTCAAATAATCAGTCGCTCCTGATTCGAGCATTTGCTTCGCTTCTGGGCTCCAGCCGTGGCAAATGTACAAAGCGTCGAACCCTTTGCTTAATTCAATGTAATAATCACGCGCACTGCGAACCGGTCCGACCTTTTCTGGGAATTCGCTTTGAAAAATGGCTAAAAAGCGCGTTAAATCCCCTTCGGCTAATACTTCATACACGATGTCCGCTTTCGGTAATCCCGACTGCTGCCTTGCTTTCGGATGGTTGTTAATCATCACCGCCACTGCCCGATGAGTTGGTTTCGTTTCTGTAAGTTTCCCTGTGAGCGGAAAAACAAACGTTTGTTTCGGCGTACTTTCTTCTTGCTTTGGCGTTTCTTCCACCGGTGCAGTTCGTTCCTGCGGTTGTTCTTGTTTCGCACAGCCGCTAAATAAAAGTACGCTAATGATTGCAAGTATCCACCGCTTCAATGCTCACACAACCTTTTTCTTTTATATTTTAACGCATTATCGACGGAAAGAGTATCGTTTTGTTCATCACATCATAAATTCCTTTTTGCGTAATGCGAATATATGGTAAATGCGTCGATTGGAAAAATAACAGCGAATACACCGGATCGGCAAAACGGTACCCTCTTTCCGCTAACATCGTTTTCAACCGTTTTTCTTCCATCATCAGTTCTTCGACCGGCTTCGTCGACATCCCCCCGCCAAGCGGTAGCGGAATTTCATGAATGACTTCCCCGTCTTCCACAAGCACAATGCCTCCGCCAATTTCGTTCATGCGCTGGAATGCCAGCAACATATCGCGTTTACTTTTTCCGATGACTAACAAATCCCCCGTATTGGAATAGGAACTAGCAAGCCCTTTCACGTGCGTTGCGAATCCTTTCACGACCGTATTCACTCGCCATTTTCCGTTTCGGTTCACAAGCATGAAAAAGCTTTCATCATGGGTAGTCGATAATTCGTCGTGCGATGTATCGATCGAAATAGAGTACGGGCGCATAATCACAGAGTTTTCCATATACATCCCTAACGGCATCGAAAACTGTAAATCATCAGGCGAAAGCCGCCACGTCAAGCGAAGTGGTGTCATACCATACGTTTCCCAATCGAGCGAAGAAGTCGCTTTCGAATAACCATCCCGTTTCACCCACTGCCCTTTCGCTAGCACGCTAACCGGTGTCGGGTCATCTTTGGTCTGTAAAAAGTTAATATGGGCAATCCGTCCTGTCGTAATGGAACCGTGCAAATGCTCCATCTGATAATGGCGCGCAACGTTTACTGTCGCCATTTTGTAAGCATCGATAATCGGCACCCCTTTTTCGATCGCAAGGCGAATCATTTGGTCAATGATCCCGTGTTCGTAAAACGATGGGGTCGAACCGTCCGTCGTAAAAATAAGGCGGTCGTACTGTTCGATGCCTAGCGATTTCATTTCCTCAAGCAAAACTGGCAAATCTGGCCGAATGGATGAATAACGAAGCGACACGGTATACCCATGCAATAGCCGCTCATACACTTCTTTTCCGGTCATCGCCTCATGGTCGCAGTCCGCACCGATGAGCATCATTTTTGTAAGCGTTTTCTCTGAAGCGCCAGGAAAATGGCCTTCGATTTGTTTTTTCATTTGCTTTGCTTCTTGAATCCAATAAAGCATCGCATCGTCACCAGCAAGAAGTCGTGGCCATCCGGTCAATTCGCCTCCTTGCACAACCGTTTTTTGTCGTAACCATTCTTTTATCGCTGCATAAGAAAACTTCTCTTCCTCGTTTTCTAGTTCGGTTTGTCCGTCAAAGCGGCACCACCAATACATCGTCACTGGAAACGATTCAGCAGCGCGCAAAAAAGAAAACGCTTTCTTTTTAGACAATTGTAA
>NZ_JAILZV010000288.1 GCF_023512315.1 Anoxybacillus sp. | reverse complement strand
TTTTCGTTCTCGTCTTCAAGGGTTGGCTCCCTAGATGAAGGGGTTTTCAGTTTTAGCGTACCAAACGTTTATGAATAAACTATTAAAAAGATGTTAACATTTTGTAAATTCACGCTTCTCTCGGAAAATGAACGGTAAACGTCGTGCCTTTGCCGATTTGGCTTTTGACGGTAATATAGCCGTGATGGGCTTCGACAAGATGTTTGACAATTGCAAGTCCAAGCCCTGTTCCGCCCGAATTGCGGCTTCTTGCTTTGTCAACGCGGTAAAAACGCTCAAAAATGCGGGGAATTTCTTTTTCGGCAATGCCGATACCCGTATCTTCGACATGAACGAGCACTTCCTCTGGCAATTCTTCCAGGCGAACGATGACGTGTCCATCTGCAGGCGTATACGTCAGCGCATTCGTAATTAAATTAATAAAAATTTGTTTGAGACGGTCACTATCGCCGATGATATATACGGAGTCGACAGCATCTACACGTAAATGAATATTTTTTTCTTCCGCTTTTCCCATAAGCATCGTCATTAATTCCGTCAACAGTCGGGTGAGGTCGACTCGTTCGAGGCGAAGTTGAAACCCGTGCTGTTCGATTTTCGATAAATCGAGTAAGTCTTGAATTAAACTTTGCAGCCGTTCACTTTCTTGCAAAATAATTGATAAAAAGTGTTCCAACGCCTTCTCATCTTTCATCGCCCCGTCTAATAACGTTTCAGCGAAGCCTTTGATGGACGTAATCGGCGTTTTTAGTTCGTGCGATACGTTTGCGACAAAGTCTTTCCGCATCTGTTCTAGCTTTTTCAATTCTGTAATGTCATGGAACACAAGCACAATCCCTTTCCATTCGGCGTTTGTCCCAATAATCGGTGCCCCGTATACTTCAAAATATTTCCGCTCAATGTCAACGGTTAAAACGAGCTGTTTGCGCACCCTCGTTTCTTTGATGAAAATTTCGTCGACGAGCTGGATGATTTCTTTATAAGGAAACACTTCTGTATATAGCCGTTGCAAATAATCGACAGGACGGATATGGAAAATTTCCTTATACGCTCGGTTCACTAAATTAATGTATCCACGACTATCAATTAACACTAAGCCACTTCCAACGTTTTCAATCAGCGTATGCAATCGGTCAGTTTGCATCTCTTGAATGTTGCTCATTTCTTGTAAATTGCGCGCCAAAATGTTAAGCGAGTGCGTCAACAGCCCCGTTTCTTCCCCGTGCTGTGTTTCGTATACTCTCGCTTTATAGTTTCCTCGGGCTAGCTCAAAGGCAACTTTTGTTGCGGCTTCGATCGGCTTCATATGCTGCGCTGTAATTTTCAATCCTAATAATACAATGACAATGAGCGCTGTGCCTAAACTGCTAACGAGCACTCCCCAAATTTGTTGCGTCACTTGTTGCAAAGAATGGACAGACGTGCTTAAAATAACGTAGCCCGTTGCTTTATTTCCACGTGAAAACGGAACGATGTAATAATAAATGTTTTGCTTTTCTTCCATAATCGATGTATTTTTTTCTTCTTTGCTATGTAAAATATCGCGGACGATTTGTTCGTGGGCATCATCGCTAATAGTTGAAACTTGTCCTGTATCGATGACTGTTTTCTCGTTTTCATCAAGGACGGTAATGCGTGCAGACAATGTGTCACTCATCTGTTCAATTTGCACACGAGCTATATCAATCGGTTCGCTTTCAAGTAAAAGCGCAATCATTTTCGTTTCTTTTTCGATTCGTTGATTCATCGTTTCCACGTAAAACCCTTTAAACAGCTGCCCTAACAACATTCCAAGGCAAACAAGCACTGTTACAATAAGCGAAACGAGCGCTACGACAAATCGAAAGCGAAAATCAGTCATCGCTCTTTGGCTCCTCAA
>NZ_JAILZV010000287.1 GCF_023512315.1 Anoxybacillus sp. | reverse complement strand
GATTGTGTAAAGGGATTCGCCCTTGACCAACACTCGCCAAAGGAAAGAAAGGGTCAGTAAGGGCAAGGGCAGAAAAAAAGGGCATAGGAAAGCAGCCCTTGCCTATTCCTTATTTTACCTTTGGCGAGGTTCGGATGGTCAAGGGTACGCTCCGCCGAATCCCTACTAGACAGCCTGTTGTTTCAGAAAGTCTTGCGCCATGGCAATCAGCTTGCCCCAACGCGCAGGCATATGTGGAAGGCTGTCCAACTCTGGGAGGACGACCGGCACTCGGTTTTCTAATGCCCCATGTGGGCGCAAGAAGTTGAAATACGCCACAAAGAGCGTGACAAAGGAAACCGAACCTTCTTCTGCACCGAAGCCGTGAGTCGGTCGATAGTTCCCTTTAAATGTTCGGTGGAATCGTTCGATGATCTGTTTCAATGGTCGAAACTCTTCCGACACAGGATCTTCATTGGTCAACCCGATGACTTGTCGAACATCGAAATGAATGCCATGTTGGGCGAAAAAGTGTTGCGCTAATAAATAAATCGGGTTCCCATCGACGACAAGAGAGAGTGCCTCTGGAATCGAAGGCAACTTCTTTAGGACGTCATCCATGGCACGAATCGCAGACAGCGTATCTCGATTGGGCGAAACGCGATAAGACAATACGATCTTTTTCACGGCATCCAACATAAAGAACAAGTAATGCCAACGTCCTTTGACGCGAATATACGTCTCGTCCCCACAAAAGGAGCCAGACAGCTCGTAAGGAAAGTGATCGATGAAAGGCTTGACGATCAGCGCGACACTGTTGGCATAGTTAATGATGGTCTGATGGGAAATCGACACCCCATGCACGTCCTTCATGACGCCCGCTGTTTTTCGGGAAGACATTCCGTAGTTGACGTGATACGTCAAAATCAGCCCAAGGATGTGAGAAGACACCGACAGACGGGACAAATCCACCTTTGGCTTTTTCGGAGAGGACGGTGCCAATGGACGAAAGTCAAACAGAAATTCTCGGTAAAGGTACCGAACTTTAAAGGCATGGGGTTTCTGTTTGAACCGTTTCCGTTCACTTTTGTTCATGCGCCGAAGGTTCGTTTGGTAAAACGAACAATCATCGTTTTTGCATTTGTAGATGTAGTAATCCTTGCGTTCTTTGATTTTCTCCAGTGTCTTTAAGCAGTGCGGACAACGCATGATGACTTGCTTGGCAAAACGGCTGCGATGGTTGAAACGGCAACGACACACTTTGCATTGGTACTGACCTTTGCCTCCGTTGTTGGCGTACACATAGCCAGACGGTGCTTGGCACTGTGGACACGTCAATGTATCTGGCACGGTTGTTTTCGTGTTGGAGTGTCTCTTGATTGGTTTCAATGGTTTTCCGTGTTGTTGTTCGTATTCGACAAGAAGCTGACGATAATCCAAACGCGGAAGCGTTTCGATGACCGGCAATTCATCGACCTGAAGTTTCTGATACGGCTTACGCACAGGTTCTTCGGCATCCACGTTGGTGAGGGACTTCCCGAGAAGCGCCCCCATCAAATAAATAATCGTATCTTTTCGTCCGTTGTACAAACGGATAATATTATGTTAAAATATAGCTATTGTGATTGATGTGCGTGGGTGGAGGTGTTGGACATGCATGCGTTGCTTGTTACGTTGTTAGTGATTGTATCGCTTGGGATGATTGTCGTGGTGTTATTGCAATCGGGTCGGAGTGCCGGCTTATCGGGCGCGATTACAGGCGGTGCTGAACAATTGTTCGGCAAGCAAAAAGCGCGCGGGTTAGATGCTGTACTGCATCGAATTACCGTTGTTTTAGCTGTATTATTTTTCGTATTAGCGATTGCGGTGACGTATTTCCAATTGTAAAATATGGGGAAAGGGCGGTCCATTCGAAAAGGGCTGCCTTTTCTGTTGG
>NZ_JAILZV010000286.1 GCF_023512315.1 Anoxybacillus sp. | reverse complement strand
TACCGCTTCAACCGCTCTTTTAGCGCCTCGACGTCGATTGGCGGCTCGGGAGTTTGTGGGGTTTCCCATTGCTTTTGATAGTCTTCAAGCCAGTCCGGCACACACTCTTTCCGAATCGGCGCAGCGGTTGTCATCACGAAAAACTTCTTCCGGTTTTTCTTAATGTCGTCCACGGTTTTATATTGCTTTCGCTCCCAATCGGCTAGCACCGTCTCGGCATATTTCCATGACGTACTTCCGTATGCTAGCGCGGTGTTTAACGCTTCCATCACAAGCGGTGCGCCCATTTTCTCGATCCAGTCAGTGATTCGTTGTTTTGTTTGTTCGTTAGAAGGATAGAAATGATGCTCATGATAGAAAGAAAGAATATTTTTCTTTTCTCTTTCTTTCTCTTCTTTTTCTTTATTAAAATCATTGCATAACAAATAGCCCGCGCGAGCATTCGCTTCGCTATTTTCTTTTTCGTTGCGGCATTTGTCATGTGGCGCAGCGAGTTGCTCGCGCTCGTTATCTCCTTTGCCATGTTGCTTATGTACCGGCTCACGCTGACCATCGAGCTTGTCATATTGACCAGCCGCTTCGTCGCATGCATCCTCTTCCTCTTGGTCACCTATCCACTCACGCTGGCTATCGATGTGGTCATGTTGACCAGCTGTTTGGCTACGGTAGCCGTTAGTTTGCTTGTCGTTTCGTTGGTCGTTTTTCCGGCCGTCGTTGTTCGTGGAACGTTTCGCAACGCTCATCTGCCCTGGTTGCTCTGTTGCGTTAGATAGTTGGTTGAGATTTTCTAATTGATTATTTAGAACAATGTTTGGATGGCTAACCAAAAGTTCCTTTTCTGTTTGTAGATGGCGTTCTACTTCAATATGTTGCTTTTGCAGCTCCTCGTGATTCAGCCGGTACGATTTTGTTTGGTCGATTTTATTTCGGTTAAAATTGCCGGATTCGATGTAGCCTAAGCGTTCTAGGCGGTACACGACACGGCGGAGCGTACTGACCGACCAAAACGGAAGGCGCTTTTGCCATTCCTCGTACGTCATCACGACCCACTCCCCGCCCGTTTCTTGCAAAAGCTGATAAAGATCGCAAAGAACAATGCTTTCATTCAACCCAATTTGGCAAGCAAGTTGACTCGAAATATACATCTTCTCACCCTCCAACGAAAATAGTTCTACCTTTTCTATCGCTGGAAAGGGTGGAAAAAGATAGATGCCCAAAAAAATAAAGCCGCTCACCGTTTGTGAACCGCTTGCCTTCCATTCGTTTCATCTCTCCGCTAGCGTGCATCAAATAAAACTCGTTTGCCATTCCTATAGAGGCAATCATTCTATTCGTTTTCCTTTACTATAAAGAATAAGTTTTTCTAAATCGATGACAGCGCCAATATGCAAAAGACAATCAAGTCCTATAATCGCATCTAGCTCTACTCCGTACTCCATCGCACCAAATTCAATTTCAAAATTTGCTGCTTTCATGGATCCTATCATGATTTCATCTACCATTTTTGCATAAACAAATTCCGTTCCCCCCACCCCGCTAATTCGATAAATAGAATCGTTTTCTTCTGGAACGATTCCAATTGTTGCTGCTTGATCAGCAGATACGATAGTTCCTGTTGAGCCGGTATCGATTAACGCTCTTTTTAACTCAATCGTTTTATTTTTATGGGGTAACTGCAATGTAGCGAGCAACATCCCTTCTTCGATACGAAGCTCTATCATCCTCGGCGCACTCCCGTCCATGTTCTTTCCACAATATTTGTTTCTTTGCGATTCGTATGAAGAACATACAATTCTCGATGAGGATTTTCCTTATGAAGATGTTTATACTCACTCATTGCTTTCATTGGGTCCGAAAACGTTTCAATTGGGATTAATTTGTTTAAAACACGTTCGTTTTTCTCATTTGTATAGGCATCCACCGCCTCA
>NZ_JAILZV010000285.1 GCF_023512315.1 Anoxybacillus sp. | reverse complement strand
CGCCGTCTCTGGATCATAGTACCGTGCCTGTAGGTAGTACAATTTTGTTTCTCTATCGTAATAGTATCCCGCATATCCTAACGGTTGTCCAGCTACTGCCGCATTTTCCGAAACCGAAAGCACTTTGCCCCACGGGTCGTAGCTGTAATTCGCAACCGTCGCACCGTTCTCATCAACAATGCGGACGATATCACCGCGGTAGTTCGTGACGTAGTAGAACGTATCGCCATTCGCATTCGTCACCGTATTCGGTTTGCCATTCGCCCATGTGAATGCCCATACGGTTTGGCCGCTGTCATCTGTGATGCGGATTAAGTTCGTGCCGTCATAGTGATAATGGTACGTAACGCCATGGACCGTTTTCGTTTCTCTGAGTCCGTCTGGACGATACGTGAAGCTGGCGATCGTGTTGCCGTTTACGTCTTTGACTGAAAGCAGGCGTCCTTCTCCGTCCCATGTGTATTGGTAGCGGTCGTTCTCGAGAAGATTGCCGGCGTCATCATATGTGAACCCTTCGATTTCGTTGGCCGCATTAAACGTCAGCGTCTTGCCGTGCGGATTTTTCAAGTTCCCGGACGCGTCATAGTCGTATTGAACCGTATTGCCTTGATACGTCCATGACTTCAAACGGTTGGCGAAATCGTACGTAAACGTATGCGTGTTCGCGCCGTCAAAGTACGTCACGATATTGCCATCCACATCGTATCCGTATGTCAAATCCAATGCATCGCCGCCGATGACACGCTGGGCTGTTAATCTTCCCCCATCATCATAGGATGAATAAACATTGAAGGAAGACGTATTAGCACTATTTTTCAAACTTGTACGGATTGGCAGGCCTTTTTCATTATAATAAAACTCGGTCGTTTGGCCCGTCGGCACTTGAATGGACGCTAGACGCTGTAAGATGTCGTATCCAAATGTCGTTGTATACGAATTTCCACCGGTTGTTTCCACATAGGAACTGCGCAACCCATTCGATGGACTGTTCGCATCTGTTACGTAGTTGTTTTGCAGCTGGTACCCGCTCGGTTCTTGGGACGTTTTCAAGCGGTTGTAGGCGTCATAAGTGTACAAGTACGTTTGGCCGTTCGCATCAATGCTCGTCACGTTTCCTGCATAATCGTACGTATACGAAGCGACTTTCTGGCCGTTGACCCATTTTTCAGTTAATTGGTTGTTGCTGTCGTATTTGAATTCTTGCTTGGCAAGAACCGTTGTATCTTTTCCTTGTTCGACCGACTTTAAGTTCCCGGCATTATCATAATCGTAGCGAATGAATTTGCCTAAGGGGTCTTGTTCCTGTGTCAATAGGTTGATCGCGTTATAATTAAACGTCGTGACGTTATTTCTTGGATCGATCCGTGTTTTCAAGTTTCCTTGCGTATCGTACATATATGATGTCGTAATGCTTTGTTGCCCGGATGGATCGACAAGTGTAACAGATTTCAGTTGGTCCAAATAAGTATAAGTGTACGTCGTGTTTCGTCCAGCTGGTGTTGTACCCGATGTCTGGTTTCCATTGGCATCGTAACCGTACGACGTCGTTTGATTCAATTCATCGGTTTCCAAAGTGACAAAGTTTCCGTCGGCACTATACGTTGTCGTCGATGTGGAAGCTTTTTCTTCGAGTTTAATGTTATCAAAATACACCGTTCCGGCTTGGTTGTTATAGACTCCATAAATCTTCGCTTGGTTAAAATCTTTCGCCGCTCGGAACGTCTTTTTCACAAACTGCCACTGATCGGTCAATGTTTTATCGAACGGAATCGTAAACGTTCCAGTTGTCCCATCCGTATAGACGAACGATAGCTGCAACGAAAACTCGCCAGAAGTATTTGGATTTTTCACATACGCCCAACCGGATAACGTGAGCGGATCATCTTTTTTCCCGCTAACAGAAACAAGCTGTCCAACATAACGACTCGCGCTGCTGAC
>NZ_JAILZV010000284.1 GCF_023512315.1 Anoxybacillus sp. | reverse complement strand
AAGAAAAACGCCAGATTGCGAAAAAGATGCTGGAAAAAGGGTACGACGTACAGACGATTCATGAACTAACGGAGTTGGCTGTGGAAGAAATTGAGAGGTTGAAATGATATGGTGCTGTTCCTCTTTTTTAAACATGACTTTATATAACTAAGGGAGTCATTCGGCTCCCTTTAATTATGTATGCATGTGTGTCAGTAAGAAGGAAAAGTACCATCTTAATTTAGCAAAAAATGTTCAAAATTTACTGTGGGTTTCTACAATATTCGACAACGTTTTCTTTGACGTTTCAGTACGATAGAATTGACGGATATTTTCAATTTATAAGGGGAGAAGAAACATCACGGGAGATGTTTTATCTCATTGTTGTTTTGTTTCGTTCTAGCAAATGCCGTTATTTTGCATCGATACGGAAGGGTGCCGAACAGAACCGGTGATCACGCCCAGTTACTGCCGGAAATCGAAAAGAGAGGGAGAAGAGGATATGGGAAGATGGCATATTGAGCGCAATTTGCAAAATGCTGATTGGAAACGAATGAAAGAAATATACGAATCCGTTGGTTGGGTGAAACATACGGAAGAAATCATTCAGCGCGTGTTTCAAGCGAGCAACATCGTGGCGCTTGCCTTTTCCGAAGGCCGCCTTGTCGGATTTGGTCGCGCCCTTTCTGACGGCGTGTTTAATGCGGCGATTTATGACGTCGTCGTTCATCGCGATGATCAAGGTCGAGGCATCGGGAAGGCGATTGTGGAAGATTTGCTTGCGCAGCTTGAGGCCGTGTCGTGTGTCCATCTTATTTCCACGACCGGAAACGAGCCGTTTTATATGCAAACAGGTTTTCGCAAAGCGAAGACGGCGCTCGCCCGCTATCAAAGCGCGGAGTTGGCAACGCAGTATTTGGAAGGGGGAAACAACATTGAACATTCGCCACGCAACGGTCGATGATGCCGAACGGCTCGCTGCGCTCATTTTGCAAGTCGAGTCGGAGTCGGACTATTTGCTGTTTGAAGCGGGGGAACGCAAGCTCACTCCCGAACAGCAGCGCAGTCACCTTGAAGCGATCACGAACGAAGACAACGCGACTATATTGCTTGCCGAGACGGATGAAGGGGAGTTGGTCGGCTATTTATTGGCAAGGGGTGGATTTGCAAGACGAAATCGACATTCCGTTTACATTGTCATCGGACTGCTCGCCGCTTTTCGTGGAAAAGGAATGGGCACAATGCTGCTGACAGAGCTGGAGAGATGGGCGCGGGAAAAAGGCGTTCATCGCCTTGAACTGACCGTCGTGGTCGACAATGCCCCTGCGATTTCTTTATACAAAAAGATGGGGTTTGAACAGGAAGGCGTCAAGCGCCATTCGTTGAATATCAACGGTCGATACGTCGATGAATATTACATGGCAAAATTGCTGTCATAGCTTGTACGAATGAGGAAAAAGAGGCGAAAGAGGTGGGTCATGTTTATTTTTTCACCGGATTTGCTGGGGTTATTGCCTCGATGTTGCTTGAGGAGCTGATCGCGAAATGGGCTCCAGAAAAGATTCATATGCTTGTGCTACCCAATATGAAAGACAAGAAAAGTCCGACGCTGAATTTTAGGGAATGGTTTTTGTATGGTTCCTTTTTTTAATTAAATAGTAAAAATATATGAAATACTTCAATAAAATATATTTAAAAACACCACTTCTTTTGTTATTATTTTTACATGTTATTGCATGGCTATTTCATGAAAATGTATATTAAAAGAGAAAGCGAGGTGAACAACCATCATGATGGTGAATCGAGTGGAAAGGCATATGATTTGCGCCGCTCATCCCTATTATCCGATGCTCGACAAATATTGTTTTCGGTCAAAAAACTTGTACAACTTCGCCAACTATCAAGTCAGGCAAACTTTTTTTCAACATGGCACATACCTTTCTTACAACAAGCTAGACAAACTGCTCAAAAC
>NZ_JAILZV010000283.1 GCF_023512315.1 Anoxybacillus sp. | reverse complement strand
GTCAAAATGCCGTTGACCCGTCCGACAAATGCTTCTTCCGTATGGTTCATGACAATTGTATTCACGCCAATATGCAGTGCGGGCATGAAAAGCCCGGCGACAAATTCTGCTAGTAGCGTAAGCCAAAACATGGTCGACCATCCCATGACAAAAATACCGATAGCCATGCTTGCCATCCCTAGCATGAGAAGAATGTGCGGTCCCATTCGATGGGAAAATACCATCGCCAAACCTCCACCAATCATCATCGCTACTCCGTGTGCAGCAAACAGCCATTGTAAATAACTTTCTTCCATCCCAAGCCGCTCCGTCACGAGAAAGATAGATAAAGGTTGAATCAAGCCCATCGCTAATCCCGCCGCCATAAACACACCACCGAGCGTGACTAAAATTTTACGCGACCATACATAACGAAACCCTTGTTTCATTTCCTCCCATAAAGAGGTCACGTTTTCCGTGCGCTCTTCGATTCGATCTGGTGGCAAAAGCGTCAAAGTGAGAGCCGAGGCCAAAAAGGCAAAACCGACAATCGCCGTAGAAACGTAAATGCCGAATTGTTGAAACACAAACGTCCCCATAATCGGACCGATCACAACGAAAATGGCCATCATCGTCTGAAATAGCGACATTCCCCCTTGCATTTGTTCACCCGGGACATGCAGTTTAAACAACTTCATTCCCGATGGCTGAGAAAACTGCGATAAAACTGCCGACATCAACGTCGCAAGAAACACCGCTTTCCATGTACCAAATAGAAGGGCAAGTAAAATCGCAAAAATGGAAACTGCGCTTAAAAGATCGCACCAAATCATCGTTCGCTTTGGACGCCATCGGTCGGCAAACGTTCCGCCAATAAAAGAAAAAAGAAAAATCGGCGCAAATTCTGCCGCTGAAATGAACGAGATGGCTAGCGCGTTGCCGTTCGTTTTCTCGGTCACAAACAACAAAATCGCAAAGTTGCGAACCCAAATGCCAATTTGAATAAATAAACCAGCGACCATAATCGTTTGAATAAACCGGTTTCGCAAAAGCGAACCCATCGATGGATTGGTTGTTGACATGATTACATAACTCCTTCACCATTTCATAATGTTTTAAACCGAATATATGTTCTGTTTTTGTATTATCCTTGATGAGAAGAAATTTGTCAAGACTCGGATTTTATTAATGAAACACTGATTTTATATTTAGAAGGGAATTGGCATTTAACCGCGAATACAAGTAAAGAAGGGGGCAGAGGAAATGATTATCGAAATGAAAAATGTTTCTTTCATTAGAGGAGATCGCGTCATTTTAGACCGTATTTATTGGGAAGTGCAAGAAAATGAACAATGGGTTATTCTCGGCTTAAATGGCTCGGGGAAAACGTCGCTACTTAATATCGTATTAGGCTATGAATACCCAACAAAAGGAGAAGTTTCGGTATTAGGGCACCGATTTGGAAAAACGAATTTGCCAGAGCTGCGCAAACATATTGGATTTGTCAGCAGTTCGTTTGAGCGATTTCAATCCACATTAGAATCGGAAACGGTGGAGGCGGTGATTGTTAGCGGAAAATTTGCTTCGATAGGGCTATATGAGCCTGTCACAGACGAGGATTTCCAACAAGCCGAACAATGGATGGATGCTTTTCGAATCGGTCATTTAAAAGGAAAAGTGTACCGGACATTATCACAAGGAGAAAAACGGAAAGTGTTAATTGCTCGGGCGCTAATGGCAAAGCCAAAGCTACTCCTATTAGATGAACCAACCGTAGGATTAGATATGTTAACACGAGAAGAGCTATTAGCACTTATCAAAGACACAACAAAAGGATGCCACGTCCTATATGTCACACACTACATTGAAGAAATCATCGAAGAAATGACGCATGTATTGTTATTAAAGGATGGAAAAATCATAGCGGCAGGACGAAAAGAAAAAATACTCACCGACGACTATTTATCTGAAACGTTTCAAATGTAAGCGTCAAACTCTCCCCACCTAGTTTTGCCCCTATATCCATGCCATAATTCCTTTAGAAATCTTAATTAAAGGA
>NZ_JAILZV010000282.1 GCF_023512315.1 Anoxybacillus sp. | reverse complement strand
AGCACTGTTACAATAAGCGAAACGAGCGCTACGACAAATCGAAAGCGAAAATCAGTCATCGCTCTTTGGCTCCTCAAGTTTATAGCCTAGTCCGCGAATCGTTTTAATATAGAGCGGCTTTTTCGTGTTTTGCTCAATTTTTTCGCGCAAGTGGCTAATATGGACGTCGACGATGCGCGTATCCCCGGCAAAGTCATAGTTCCATACGGCACTCAATAACTGATCGCGCGTTAATACCCGACCTTTATTTTTGGCTAAATAGAGAAGCAACTCAAATTCTTTTGGCGTCAGTTCTAATAAGCTTCCTCGAAAGTATGCTTCGTACCGATCTGGGAAAATGGTCAACTCCCCGATCACCATTTTGTTGTTTTCCTCTTCTGTTGGCGCTACCACCGGCTGAACGCGCCGAAAAATTGCCTTCATGCGCGCGACGACTTCGCGTGGGCTGAACGGTTTTGTCATATAATCGTCCGCACCAAGCTCAAGCCCGAGCACTTTATCAAATTCATCATCCTTGGCAGTTAACATTAAAATCGGAACCATGATTTTTTGCTGACGCAGTTGCTTGCACACTTCGATACCATCCATTTTTGGGAGCATTAAATCAAGAATGATTAAATCCGGTTGCTCGACAATCGCTTTTTGTAAGCCTTCTTCTCCATCATTGGCGGCAATCACTTCAAACCCAGCTTGCTTTAAATTGTATTCTAAAAGTGTGACAATTGATGGTTCGTCGTCGACAATTAACACCTTTTTACCCATTTTTTCCTCCTAGCAAAAGACGTTTTTTTCATTATACCACAAAAAAAAAAAAAGACTGCCTCTTTAGGCAGCCTAAAAGTTCTCCAATACGTGGCTATCAAGCCATGATAATGCATATGGTGGGCAAACAGTCAACGTCCCTTCAAGTACTTTTTCTCGTTCATCGCGCAACGCTTCTACGGCAACCGTGATCGAGTGGGCATCGATATCGACTGATTTGACCTCAAACCAAAATTGCAATTGTTCATAATGATAAACGGGCTTTAAAAAATGGATGTCGTGCCGTTCGATATGGCTTCCCGGCCCAGGTAAATATTTTGAAATGGCGGACGTAATCATTCCTGTTAGCATAATCGTCGGTACAATCGGCTTTTTCCTCGGCGTTTGCGACGCATAGTCATGCTGAATATATAATGGATTAGCGTCATCGGTTAATCCAAGGTACAACAATAAATCTTTATCTTCAATTTTCGCGTTAATGACCAATTTTTCTCCGACCGTGATTTCAGAAATGTTTCGCCCCAGTTTTCGCTTTTTCAGCATTGCTTACACCCCTTTGTTTAGAAAGCGTTTTCATTAGTATAGAAACAAACATTCGGGAACGACCCGAATGTTTGCGTTCGTATTATTCTAGTACTTTCATAACGTTTTTGACGGATTCAACCGATTTCGCAAGTGCTGCTTTTTCTTCGTCAGTGAGTTCAAGCTCAATTACTTTTTCGATGCCATTGCCGCCTAAAATCGTCGGTACGCCTAAATAAATACCTTCGTAGCCATATTCCCCTTCAAGATAAGCAATCGCCGGAAGAACACGGCGTTGATCTTTAATGATCGCTTCGACCATTTCAACAAGCGAGGCAGCTGGTGCATAGTAGGCGCTACCGTTACCAAGCAAGTTGACGATTTCACCGCCGCCTTTGCGCGTACGTTCGACAATTGCATCTAGCCGTTCTTTCGGGATGAGCGTCTCAAGCGGAATGCCACCGGCATACGAATAGCGGACGAGCGGAACCATATCGTCGCCATGCCCACCTAATACAAAGCCGGTAATGTCTTTGACGGAAAGATTTAGTTCTTGTGCGACAAACGTCCGGAAGCGCGCTGTATCTAACACACCTGATTGACCGATGACGCGATTTTTTGGAAATCCAGATTCTTTATACACCGTGTACGTCATCGCATCGACTGGATTGGTTAATACGATAATGTAGCAGTTTGGCGAATATTTGACGATTTCTTTCGTGACAGCTTTCATAATTTTTTGGTTTGTTGTCACTAAGTC
>NZ_JAILZV010000281.1 GCF_023512315.1 Anoxybacillus sp. | reverse complement strand
AAAGAAATGCAGCGCAACTGGATTGGTCGTTCGGAAGGGGCGCATGTTCATTTTGCTGTCGATGGTCATGATGAAACGTTTACTGTTTTTACGACGCGTCCAGATACGTTGTTCGGTGCGACTTATGCGGTGCTTGCTCCCGAACATCCGCTCGTCGAAAAAATTACGACGCCAGAGCAAAAAGAAGCGGTGGAAGCATATTTACAACAAATTCAAAGCAAAAGCGATCTTGAGCGCACCGATTTAGCGAAAGAAAAAACAGGGGTATTTACAGGGGCGTATGCAATCAATCCAGCAAACGGCGAAAAATTGCCAATTTGGATTGCGGATTATGTGCTGATGAGTTATGGGACAGGAGCAATTATGGCTGTGCCAGCGCATGACGAGCGCGACTATGAATTTGTGAAAAAATTCCATTTACCAATCAAAGAAGTCGTTGCCGGCGGCGATGTGTCCAAAGAGCCGTATACGGGCGATGGCGAACATATAAACTCTGATTTCTTAAACGGCTTGAACAAAGAAGAAGCGATCAAGAAAATGATTGAATGGTTGGAGGCAAACGGCAAAGGCGAGAAAAAAGTATCGTATCGCCTTCGCGATTGGCTATTTAGCCGCCAGCGCTATTGGGGGGAGCCGATTCCGATCATCCATTGGGAAGACGGGACGATGACGCCAGTACCAGAAGAAGAATTACCGCTTGTGCTCCCAAAAACAGATGAAATTAAACCGTCCGGAACAGGCGAATCGCCGCTAGCGAACATTGAGGAATGGGTGAATGTCGTGGACCCGAAAACAGGGAAAAAAGGGCGCCGCGAAACGAATACGATGCCGCAATGGGCAGGAAGTTGCTGGTATTATTTGCGCTATATCGACCCGCACAATCACGAGCAATTGGCAGACCCAGAAAAATTGAAAAAATGGCTGCCGGTAGATATTTATATCGGTGGTGCAGAGCATGCTGTATTGCACTTGTTATATGCGCGTTTCTGGCACAAATTTTTATATGACATCGGCGTTGTGCCGACGAAAGAGCCGTTCCAAAAATTATTTAACCAAGGAATGATTCTTGGCGAAAACAACGAGAAAATGAGTAAATCGAAAGGGAATGTAGTCAACCCGGACGATATTATCGAAAGCCATGGTGCTGATACATTGCGTTTATACGAAATGTTTATGGGACCACTAGAAGCATCAATTGCGTGGTCGACTAAAGGACTAGACGGTGCTCGCCGTTTCTTAGATCGTGTTTGGCGTTTGTTCGTTGAAGAAAATGGTGAATTGAATCCAAAAATCGTCGACGATCCAGAAACGGATACATTAGAACGCATTTATCATCAAACGGTGAAAAAAGTGACCGAGGACTACGAAGCGATTCGCTTTAATACCGCCATTTCGCAGCTAATGGTATTTATCAACGAAGCGTATAAAGCAACCGTATTGCCGAAAGCGTATATGGAAGGGTTCGTGAAGCTGTTGTCCCCGGTTTGCCCACATATCGCAGAGGAGTTATGGGAAAAGCTAGGGCATACGAATTCGATTGCGTACGAAGCGTGGCCAGCGTATGACGAAGCGAAGTTAGTCGAGGACGAAGTCGAAATTGTCGTACAAGTAAACGGCAAAGTGCGCGCAAAATTGAACGTACCGGCAGATGCTTCTAAAGAACAACTCGAGCAAATTGCGATGGAAGACGAGAAAATTAAAGAACAGATCGAAGGAAAAACGGTGCGCAAAGTTATCGCCGTTCCAGGAAAACTCGTCAATATCGTGGCGAATTAATCAGTCATCCCCTACATCAAAAATGGGGAGAGAAAGGGGAATTGTGAATGGAAATAAAAGAAATTACCGCAGAAGAATTGAAACAAAAGCTAGAAAAAGGAGAACGCCTAAATTTAGTAGATGTGCGCGAAGATGAAGAAGTTGCCCAAGGGATGATTCCAGGTGCGAAGCATATTCGGATGGGAGATATCCCGAACCGCTTAGACGAATTCAAAAAAGGCGAAGAATACATTTTTATTTGTCGTTCCGGCGCACGTAGCGGAAACGTTTG
>NZ_JAILZV010000280.1 GCF_023512315.1 Anoxybacillus sp. | reverse complement strand
ACGAATTTTTTCGAAAGAACTAGCGGAACAGCTATATGAAACACTAAAAAACAAGCAAGCAACGGTTATTTCTGTTGAACGAAAAACAAAAAAAGAGCCGCAGCCGCTCCCTTACGACTTAACGGAACTGCAGCGGGACGCAAACAAACGATTTGGCTTTTCTGCGAAAAAAACGTTAAGCGTGCTACAACGGCTCTATGAACAGCATAAACTCGTCACGTATCCGCGCACCGACTCGCGCTACTTAACGACCGATATGGAAAACACGATGCTTGAGCGGCTAGAGGCGATGAAATCTGGATACGGAGACGAAATGGCTTCGCTTTTAAAACATAAAGGGAAAGTGATGGCTCGGCGGGTATTTGATAATGAAAAAGTAACCGATCATCACGCGATTATCCCGACGGAAGAGCGGCTGGATGTCGGCAAGCTTTCTGCCGATGAACGAAAACTATATGACTTAATCGCTCGTCGCTTTTTAGCACTTTTCTATCCAGCGTGCGAATATGAAACCGTTCAAGCTGTTTTTGAAATCGACGGCGAAACGTTTGTCGCACGCGAAACGCGGGTAGTGAACGCCGGGTTTCGACGCATTCTAGAAAAGCAAGAAGAGAAAATGACTTTCCCTATTTTTACGAAAGGCCAAACGGTTTCTGTTAGGCTAGAGAAAAAAGAAGCGCTAACAGAACCGCCTCTTCGCTATTCCGAAGCCGACCTGTTGTCACAAATGGAAAAATACGGACTCGGTACGCCAGCGACGCGGGCTGACATTATTGAACGCCTCGTCGAAACGGAAACGGTCGAACGAAAAAACGGGCGGTTTTATCCGACACCGAAAGGAAAACAATTAATTGAACTCGTGAACGAGGAATTAAAATCGCCACAGTTGACCGCAAAGTGGGAAAAAGAATTAGAAGCAATTGCCCGCGGGAATGGTGATCCGAAAACGTTCCTCCAAAACATCCGCAAGCAAACGGAGCGGTTAGTGGCGGAAATCAAACAGAGCGATCGAACGTATCGCGCCCATAATTTAACTGGCTCGATGTGTCCGGAATGCGGGTCGTTTTTAAAAGAACGTGCAACAAAAGAAGGACGTCTGCTTGTATGCTCGAATATGGCCTGCCGATTCCGAAAACGAAAAGATCCAAAGCTTTCGCATCGTCGCTGCCCACAATGCAAAAAACGGATGGAAATGCATGAAGGAAAAGCAGGTATCTACTTTCAATGCCGCCCTTGCAATGTTATTGAAAAAGCAGAAGAAAAGAAGGCGACTATTAGCCGGAACGATCGAGCGTTACTGAAAAAATATAGTGCCGAGAATGATTCGTTTGGAACAAGTTTAGGTGATTTATTAAAGCAGGCGTTAGAGAAGAGCGAGTAAGGGAGATGCCGGTGTCAAAAGTGACGCCGGCATGTTATTCCATCCGCTTTTTCGCTTCCGCAAGAAAATCAATCAGTTTTGTCCCTACACCGACGAACGTTTCAAGCATGGCTTGCGCGCCAGCAATGGAGAAAATAAAAATGAGCGGTTTCGCAACCGTTGGGATAAACATATACCCAAGAACAATAAAAATAGCGCTCCAAACCCCGGCGCACCAATAGCAATTTAATAAATACCCGAATTTCGATGTCGGTACTTTTTTCACCTCTGTATGGCCGTTCGTGGTGACGGTTTCTTTTTTCATAAACGGCTTGCGAAGAAACTCCGTAATTTTGTCAAACACAATCAAGTGCGTCAACCGATAACTAGCGAGAATCATCATGAAGCAAGTCATCCAGTCTAAATCGCGAAACAAGCAAACGCCCCCTTTTTTCGTTAGTATTTGTTTTTTCTTTGTGTTTATGAAAAAAGCACTGCAGCTTTTGCTGACAGTGCCTTTACCCCGCACAACAAGATAATTTTCCAACATCTTGGTCAAACGTTAATGCTGCGAGTTTTAGCCCTTCAGCCATCGTTAAATACGGCGCGAGTGTTTCGCGAAGGTCGGTTATCGTTAACCCGAATTTGACGGCGAGTGTTGCTGCATAAATGACTTCGCCGGCATGTTCTGC
>NZ_JAILZV010000279.1 GCF_023512315.1 Anoxybacillus sp. | reverse complement strand
GGCGAAGAGCGCATTTTAATTGACTCGCCAAAAGTGGCAACATACGACTTAAAGCCAGAAATGAGCGCATACGAAGTGACAGAAGCGCTATTAAAAGAAATTGAAGCAGACAAATTTGATGCGATCATTTTAAACTACGCAAATCCTGATATGGTTGGTCACTCTGGAATGCTAGAACCGACTATTCGAGCAGTCGAAGCCGTCGACGAATGTTTAGGAAAAGTCGTTGATGCGATTATCGAAAAAGGTGGCATTGCAATCATTACGGCAGACCATGGCAATGCAGATGAAGTATTAAATCCAGATGGCAGCCCGAATACAGCGCACACGACAAATCCGGTGCCGGTTATCGTCACGAAAAAAGGCATTACCCTTCGCCAAGACGGTATTTTAGGCGACTTAGCGCCAACGATGCTCGATTTACTCGGTTTACAACAACCAAAAGAAATGACAGGAAAAACGTTAATTCAAAAATAAATTAAAGGAGAGATGAACGATGCCAACAATTATTGACATTTATGCTCGTGAAGTATTAGACTCTCGCGGAAATCCGACAGTAGAAGTAGAAGTATACACAGAATCTGGTGCGTTCGGTCGTGCATTAGTACCAAGCGGTGCATCGACTGGGGAATATGAAGCGGTAGAATTACGTGATGGCGACAAGGGTCGCTACCTTGGCAAAGGCGTACTAAAAGCGGTCGCAAATGTCAACGAAGTGATTGCTCCAGCAATTATCGGGTTTGATGTAACAGACCAAGTCGGCATTGACAAAACGTTAATCGAGCTAGACGGTACAGAAAATAAAGGAAAATTAGGGGCAAACGCAATTTTAGGCGTTTCGATGGCAGTGGCGCGCGCAGCAGCGGACTACTTAGAAATGCCATTGTACCAATACTTAGGCGGCTTTAACGCAAAAACGTTGCCTGTTCCAATGATGAACATTTTAAACGGTGGTGCGCATGCGGACAACAACGTTGACATTCAAGAATTTATGATTATGCCAGTTGGCGCACCAAATTTCCGTGAAGCGCTTCGCATGGGTGCGGAAATTTTCCATAGCTTAAAAGCAGTATTAAAAGCAAAAGGCTACAATACGGCGGTTGGGGATGAAGGCGGATTCGCGCCAAACTTAAAATCAAACGAAGAAGCGCTAGAAACAATTATCGAAGCGATTGAAAAAGCTGGCTACAAACCAGGTACAGAAGTGATGCTTGCGATGGACGTGGCGTCTTCTGAGCTGTACAACAAAGAAACAGGCAAATACCATTTAGAAGGCGAAGGCGTTGTGAAAACGTCAGAAGAAATGGTTGCTTGGTATGAGGAGCTTGTCAACAAATATCCGATCATCTCGATTGAAGACGGCTTAGACGAAAACGACTGGGCTGGTCATAAATTATTAACAGAGCGCCTTGGCAAAAAAGTTCAGCTTGTTGGTGACGACTTATTCGTAACAAATACGAAAAAATTAGCACAAGGTATTGAACAAGGCGTAGGCAACTCGATCTTAATTAAAGTGAACCAAATCGGTACGTTAACAGAAACATTTGAAGCAATTGAAATGGCAAAACGCGCAGGCTATACAGCAGTGATTTCTCACCGTTCTGGTGAAACAGAAGATAGCACAATCGCTGACATCGCGGTCGCAACGAACGCGGGTCAAATTAAAACAGGTGCTCCTTCACGCACAGACCGCGTGGCGAAATACAACCAATTGCTTCGCATTGAAGACCAATTAGGTGAAACAGCAGTATACGAAGGAATGAAAACATTCTACAACTTGAAGAAGTAAAAAATAAGGATGCCTTCGCACGAGGGCATCCTTTCTTTCAAGTTTTTCTTTTCTTTTGGATATATTGCACTATAATGACAATAAATACGAGAAAAAGTAGCACATCAATAACCCAATCGAGAGAATATGTTTTTAAAAAATCTTTTGCGGTACTTTTTATGATTAATAATAAAATACTAACGATTAACCCTATGATAACGCCTGTCATGGTAGTAAATATAATTTTTGCTTTACTCATTTTGGTATCCCTCTGTTGAATTTATAT
>NZ_JAILZV010000028.1 GCF_023512315.1 Anoxybacillus sp. | reverse complement strand
CCGTGGGTCGACGAGCGCCGATATTATGACATGGCAGATTACGTCCGTTTATTCCATGAAGCGTGGGAGGCGGGAATCGATGTGAAAATGTCGGTCGAAATGGACTATACGCCAGGAAAGCATGCGGAAATGGCAGCGTTTATTCGCGCCTATGAGTTTGACTACGTCATCGGTTCGATTCACTGGGTCGATGATTTTGGCATTGATTTGGCGGAATATCGAAAAGAATGGGAGCGGCGGGATTTATATGATACATACCGCAAATATTTCGACCAGGTCGTGACGTTAGCAGAATCGAATTTGTTTGACATTATCGGTCATTTAGATTTAGTGAAAATTTTTAACTACGTTCCAGAGGACGAAGAGTTTTTGCTCGAACAATACGACCGTGCAACAACAGCGCTTGCCAATTCAAAAACGTGCGTCGAAATTAGTACGGCGGGGCTGCGTAAACCGGTAGGAGAGCTGTATCCAGATAAACGGCTATTACAAATGTGCTACGATAAAAAAATCCCGATCGTGCTTTCGTCCGATGCTCACGTTCCAGAACACGTCGGCGCCGATTTTGACAAAGCGATTTTGTTAGCGAAAGAAGTTGGCTACACCGAGCTAATGACGTTCCAAAAAGGCGAACGAAAGGCAGTGCCGCTAGGATAAACGAATATGCGTAGTTTCACAGAAAAAAGGAATGGGGGCTCCATTCCTTTTTCTATGAAACTATTAGTATCATGAATCAAACTTCCAACTTTTTCGCTGTTTCAATATCGCCGATGTTGATTAACGTTTGCAGCACGTCTTCTTCGAGCGGCTTGTCTAATGAAAGCATCATAATCGCTTTTCCGCCCACTTGTTGGCGGCCAACTTGCATCGTTGCGATGTTGACGTCGTGTGCGCCTAAGACGTTTCCGACTTTGCCAATCATCCCTGGTTTGTCATGGTGCTGAATATACAAGAGGTGTCCTTCCGGCGCAAAGTCGATCGAAAAGCCGTCAAATTGAACGATGCGGTCGCCGTAGGTCGGGATGTGCGTTCCTTTCATCGTAAACACTTTGTTTTCCCCATAGACTGTTAACGAAATACAGTTGGCATAGCCGTACGTGTCGTCGGAAAATTTTTCGCCGAACGTAATGCCGCGCTCTTTTGCAATCATTGCGGCGTTGACTTCGTTGACGGTCGACGCGACGCGCGGTTTTAAGAAGCCTGCAAGCAAGCTTCGTGTAATGTACGTCGTTTCTAAATCAGCCACCGTTCCTGCATACGTGACGGTAATCTCTTGAACGGGGATGTTCATAAACTGCGACGCAAGGATGCCCATTTTTTTCGCAAGGGTGTAGAACGATTGAATTTTCGCGTACACTTCTTTCGATAATGTCGGCAAGTTAATCGATGAAGTGACCGGTTTTCCTTCTAAAAATTGCAACACTTCTTCCGCTACTTGTGCGGCGACGTTGAGCTGTGCTTCGACGGTAGATGCTCCAAGGTGCGGTGTGACAATCACGTTGTCAAAGGAAAGGAGCGGATGGTCGCCAAGCGGTTCTTTTTCGAACACGTCAAGCGCTGCTCCAGCGACATGCCCGTTTTCTAAAAAGTGAAGGAGCGCTTTTTCGTCAATAATGCCGCCGCGGGCACAGTTTAATAGATAGACTCCCTTTTTCGTTTTGGCGAGATTTTTTTCGCCAAGTAACCCTTTCGTTTCTTTCGTGAGCGGTGTATGTACCGTGATAATATCGGAAAGGGCAAGCACTTCATCAAGCGTACAAACCGTAACCCCGAGCTTCTCTGCTCGTTCTTTCGTTAAAAATGGGTCGTACACGTGCACTTTCATACCAAACGCCCGCGCTCGTTTTGCCACCTCTGAACCGATGCGGCCAAAGCCGATAATGCCTAAATGTTTGCCATATAGCTCATTGCCGACGAAGGCGTTGCGGTTCCATTCCCTTGATTTGACGGAAATGTGCGCTTGCGGAATACGGCGGACGAGCGCTGCCATCATCGCAAACGTATGTTCAGCGGTTGAAATCGTATTGCCGTTTGGCGCGTTAATGACAACCACCCCATGGCGCGTCGCCGCATCGACGTCAATGTTATCGACGCCAACTCCAGCGCGGCCGACAATTTTTACATTCGGCATTTTTTCTAGCAATTCTTCTGTTACTTTTGTTGCGCTGCGAACAAGCAACGCATCAAACTCATGAAGGCGGTCTTCGACTTCTGTCACCTTTTTTTGCACGATTTCAATTTGTTCGGATTTTCGTAAAGGCGCCAATCCTTCCTCGCTCATTGAATCAGACACTAAAATGCGGAACAACGTGAAGCACTCCTTTCTGCAACAACAATTTTAAATTTCTGATAATTTATCATAGGAATGCATGGCTGTCAATGAAATGAGAAGAAGTCATACAAATGTAAGCGTTTTTATGTGGAACGTTCGGAATTTTGTCAAAAAAAACTCCTTAAGCGAACGGTGGTTCACTTAAGGAGCGGGTGGTCATTGTTTTTTCGTTTCGTTGTAGCGAGCGATGCACTCGTCGATGAGTTTTGCGGCTGCTTCAGGGCCTTCCCATGTGCCGATTTCTGTGCGCTTGCCTTGCAAATCTTTATAGCGCTCAAAGAAATGGGCAATTTCTTTTAATTTATGTTGCGGTAAGTCTTCGATGCTTTGCACTTCGTCAAAGCGAGGGTCTTCGACTGGCACACCGATTAATTTTGCGTCTTCTTCGCCGCTGTCGACCATGTTTAAATAGCCGATAACGCGCGTGTCGATGACGCAGCCAGGGAACGTTGGGTTTGTTGTAATGACTAAAATGTCAAGCGGATCGCCATCGAGCGCAAGCGTGTTTTCTAAATAGCCGTATTCTGCTGGATAAAACATTGGCGAGAACAAAACGCGATCGAGTTTGAAAATGCCGCGCTCTTTGTCAAATTCGTATTTGTTTTGGCTTCCTGTTGGGATTTCAATAAACGCTTCTACCACTTTGTTTTCAAAAGCCACAGTTCTTTTCCTCCTTACCTGATATGTATACTTCTTTATTATAAAATAGGGTGACAAAAGCTAGCAATAGAAAACCCCTCTTGTGACAACAAGAGGGGAATTTTCTTATTCAAACTTGTTCGGGTCGCCGTCGAATGGCTCGTCAGCTACTTTAATCGAGTCGGTTGGGCAGCCTTCGAATGCGTCCATCATGTCATCGATTAAAATATCTGGAACTTCTACGATTCCTTGGTTGTCGTCAAGCGTTACGTACGCGATGCCTTCATCGTCGTAGTCGTAAATGTCTGGAGCAGCAGCTCCGCAAGCCCCACAGGCAATACAGGTTTCTTTGTCAACGATTGTATACTTTGGCATGAAAAAAACCTCCCCAATGAATTTGCGACCAGTTGGCCGCACGTTATGTAATAGAGAACACCTTCCCTATTCCTATAATAAAGCGCTTTGACAAACTTTTCAATAGAAAAGTCCAGTGAGAATAGCTTTCATAGCGGCACGAAGATAGTTTCTCCGCTTTATGCACCGTTTAAACGTACGGGAACTTTTGCTAAAATAAAAGAAATGGGGGGAGCAACATGCTTTCGTATTTGCTTTTATATTGTTTACACCGCTTCAATGGCGAACGTTCGCTGGCGGCGGTATATCATTTGTTGACAGGAAAAAAATCGGCGCAAACGTTGCAAGATAGCAAATGGTTTCAGCTTGAGCGCGTTTTCGGAATATATAAAACACTTTCGCTTGGAGAATTAGAGCAAGCAGCTATGCAACTTTTACAAAACCAATGGATTGTGTCGGTCGATGAACGGTCGTACGTGTTAACGGAGGCAGGTAAAGAAGCGCTTCATGAATGGTTAGTGTCCGCGCGATTTTTTACCCATTTAAACGGTCTTTTATATGATACGGTCGATCGCTTGTTTTGGTATCGGCTGTCGCTGACGGTGCAGACGCTCTCGAACCTTGTGCATCGCCGCCAATTTATCCCGATTCACCGGCACGAAGCGACGTTGACGTGGGTAAAGACGTATTTATTGTCCAAAAATCTACACGAGCTAGCCGAAACGCTTCACAAAGAGCTTCACACCATTTGCTCGGCGCTGTCTGAAGAAGAGGCGACGATTTTGACATTAAAGCTGACAAGCTTTACACGCATTGGCTGGACAAACGAACAAATCGCTGCATTTTTACAAAAAGACCGGTTGTACGTTCAGCTTACGTTTCAGAACGTACTACATTATATGATGAAGCGAGCAGAGCGTGAGTCGAAACAGTTTCCAATATTGCATGATATGATAAAAAATTTAGTGAAGCCCGTTTCACTAACATTATCGGCACAAAAAACGTACGATTGGCTAATGAAAGGGAAAACGGTGAAGGAAATCGCCCGCATTCGCCACTTAAAGCCGAGCACAATCGAAGACCATATTGTCGAAATTGCGGCAAACGTTCGCGACTTTTCGATTACGCCGTTTGTCGCAGAAGACACGAAGCGAAAAATTATCGAAGCAGCCACACGATTACAGACGCGGCAGCTCAAAAAAATTCGTGATGCGGTTGGGGATGAGATTAGCTATTTTGAAATTCGTCTCGTATTGGCAAAGGCAGGGGAGAGCAGTGTATCTTGAACAACGGCTATACGAAACGTTCGGCTACCGTACGTTTCGGGTAGGACAAAAAGAAATTATTGAAGACGTCGTCGCCGCCAACGACGTGTTGGCAATGCTTCCGACAGGGGGAGGAAAGTCGATTTGTTACCAACTGCCAGGCTATGTGTTGCCGGGGAGTGTTTTAATTGTGTCACCGCTTGTTTCTTTAATGGAAGACCAAGTGCAGCAATTAAGACTGCGCGGGGAAAAGCGAGTGATTGCGTTAAATAGTTTTTTGCCGGACGAACAGAAAAAACGGGCGCTTATGAATTTACAGCACTTTCGCTTTATTTATGCCTCTCCGGAAATGTTGCAATCTCCACTTTGGCAAAAGGCGTTAAAAAATGTCGCGATTTCCCTATTTGTTGTCGATGAAGCGCATTGTATTTCACAATGGGGGCACGATTTCCGTCCGGATTTTCGGAAACTAGGGGCGATTCGCCGCGAGCTAGGGAATCCTCCATGTTTAGCGCTAACGGCGACGGCAACAGAAGAGGTGAGAAACGACATTATCGAGACGTTACAATTAACGAACGTTCGTCAACACCTTTATTCCGTCGATCGACCGAATATCGCCATTCAAGTCGACTGCGTCGATTCGGTCGAAGAAAAAGTAGCGCGTGTCCTCGATTATGCAAAAACGTTGCAAGGTCCGGGCATCATTTACGTATCAAGCAGGCAATGGGCAGAAATGCTAGCGCATAAGCTTGCAGCGGAAGGAATCGAAGGGGTGGCTTATTATCACGGCGGAATGGATTCGGAACAGCGTCTGCTCGTGCAACACCAGTTTTTATGCGATCAGTTGCAGCTTGTTTGCTGTACGAACGCATTCGGTATGGGCGTCAACAAAGAAAATGTTCGTTACGTCCTTCATTTTCATTTGCCGAGCCAACTTGAGGCGTACGTGCAAGAAATTGGACGAGCTGGGCGCGATGGAAAAAATAGCATTGCTGTTTTACTCTATACGCACGGCGATGAAGACATGGTACAATCGCTTATAGAAGCAGAATTACCGACTGACGAACAAGTTCGCTTGTTCATGGCGTACGGAAACGAGTTGCGTTCGCTCGTCGAAATAAATGATGTCCAATGGCGCTTGTTGCACTATATGGTTGAAAAAGAACGGACGAACGCGCATACAGCAGAAGAAATGATTGCCAATCTTCAAGTGGCAATAGAAGCGAGAAGGCAGTGGAAGCGAAACAAACTTGGACAAATGCGCTCGTTTTTATTTCGTTCGCATTGCCGGCGGGAACAAATCGTTGCTTATTTTCAGCAACGATTAGAAAAGAAGCCAATCAACTGTTGCGACCGTTGCACATTGTCGCTAGACAGCTACCAACGCAAACAAACAGACGAGCCAGCATGGGCGTTTCGTGGCTGGGAGGAAGAACTGAGACAAATGTTTTGAAATGAGGAAGATACATGAACCAACGAGAAAAAGTCCAGGCGATGAGCGACCGGGAAATATTGTTTCATTTGTATATGACGCAAGTATTGCTTCTCGTCGCTTCTATCTTTATCGCTGTATTTCTTTTGGATTGGCCGACCGTTCGCCAAATGTGGCGCTTTGATTTTCAAGAAGTCGTGTTGTACGGAGGCGGGGGCGCGCTTGTTGTGTTAGCGCTTGATTTTTTGATGATGCGCTATTTGCCGGAATCATGGTATGACGACGGCGGCATTAACGAAAAAATATTTCAGACGCGCTCGTTTCCGCACCTGATTTGGCTATGTAGCTTGATTGCTTTTAGCGAAGAATGGCTATTTCGCGGTGTGCTGCAAACAGACTTAGGGCTTTTTCTGACAAGCCTTTTTTTCGCCCTTTTGCACGTTCGCTATGTAACGAAACCGGTTTTATTTTTGATGGTAGTGCTCATCAGTTTTTTCCTTGGGTATTTATACGAGATGACGGGAAGCCTTTGGGTAACGATTTTCGCCCATTTTTTGATTGATTTTGTTCTAGCCGTCCACATTCGCCTAGACTATTTGCGAAACGCATCAGGGAATGGAGGAGAACCGCATGCATGACCAAGCCGAGCAGCTGCGCAAGCAAATGGAAGGAAAAACGGAAGAAAACAAAGAGCCGGACGTGCTATCGCTTCCGCCGCGCAGCGAAGTGCGTAAAACAAAAGAAAAAAAGACGAAATGGAAAATAAAATATCCGCTCGTTCGGCTATTATTGCTCTTTTTTATTTTATTGCCGCTTGTGATTTTTGCTATTTACTATATGGGGGATAAACGGACGGTTGCACCAATCAAGGAAAGTAATAGCTATGAAACGATTGCGATCGAGGAAAAAACACCGCCAAAAGAAGAGACGCCTGTTTCTTCGATACCGGAACCGGAAACAAAAGAAACCGAGACGACCGCGCCTTCGGAAAAAGCGGCAAGCGACAAACAAGTGATTACCCACGTCGTCGAAGCAAACGAAACGCTCTTTAGCATTGCGATGCGCTATTATGGAACGAAAGATGGAATGGATATTATTAAACATTGGAATCATTTACAAAGCGCGCAACTTTATCAAGGGCAAGTATTACAAATTCCCGTGATGGAATTGACAAAATAACATGTTCTAACGACCGGCGCTTGTACATATGGTAAAACTAAAGACAGGATAAAGGGGTACGAGCGCCGTGAACGATTGGCTGTCGGGGATAACGGATGAAGTGACAAAGCAAATGTTGCTTGGCGTCATTGAGAAAAAAGAAAAATTAGATCAATGGAAAACGAAAGTAAAGCTAGTGCAAATCGCTACCATCGTCGGAAGTGTAGCGTTTTTGGCGTATGTTGTTTGGGAAATTCTTCTTTCTCCTCGCCCTGCTAGTTCGAAAGTCGTCGCATTTTTTGGCGAAGCGAACCATTTGTTTTTCTTGTTTTTTCTTGGAACAGCAATTTTCGTCATGGGCGTATACCAAAAAAAATGTGATAAAGCGGAAGAAGAGTTTCACGCCCTTCGCTGCGAAATTATTCAAAAAAGCGCCGATTTATGGCGAACAGAAGACGAATGGAAGAAGCGGCACGAATGGTTTACGATGATGAAAACGAAGTACGACATTAATTTATTTTATGAAAATAGCTGAATGCTCGTTGGCATCCAGCTATTTTCACCGCTAGAAAACTTTTTTGCGATCACGCTCCTCTTTTAATAGCTCTACTGCTTCGCGAAACCGTTGGGCATGAATAATTTCCCGCTCGCGCAAAAAACGCAGCCCGTCATTTAAATCAGGGTCATCGCTCATATTAATAATCCATTGGTACGTTGCGCGCGCTTTCTCTTCGGCAGCGATATCTTCATATAAATCAGCAATCGGATCGCCTTTTGCTTGAATATAAGCAGCGGTAAACGGAACACCGCCGGCATTATGGTAAAACAGCGCATTGTCATGGTTGACGTAATGGGTGTCTAACCCCGCTTCTTTTAGCTGTTCTGGCGTCGCATCTTTCGTCAGCTTATAGACCATCGTCGCAATCATTTCTAAATGGGCAAACTCTTCGGTGCCGATGTCGGTTAGTAATCCGACTACTTTATCTGGAATCGTATACCGCTGGTTTAAATAACGGAGTGCCGCTGCCAATTCCCCGTCGGCGCCACCGTATTGCTCAATTAAATATTTCGCCAGCTTCGGGTTGCATGTGCTGACGCGCACTGGGTACTGCAGCTTTTTTTCATAAATCCACATCGTTTTTCCTCCCCGTTCTTATACTTGCCATGGCCACGGCGTGTCGTCCCAATTCCAAGGGTAGTTGGAATAGCTGTTTCCGTATTGCTGGAGAGGACCGTATGTCGTTTCGTATTGTTTTTTTAGCTGTTTCCGCTGCTGCGCCAGTTGGTTAAATTGTTGAATCGCTTGATAGTCGTTCGGATGCGTATCAAGATAAAGCGTTAAATCGACGAGCGCAAAATCGACCATTTGTAGCTGTTCGAGCAGTTCATAATACTCTTTTGGCATTTGCTTCATGCGCCATCACCTTTTTTCGCTTCGTATGGGCCATAATATGGGTCGTAAAACACTTTCCAAAGCGTTCCTTTTCTTAATGCTTCGTGGAGCGGAAATTGCGGCAAGTTCGTTGGCTGAAAAGGGATGTAAAGATTTGGCGGTGTGACGTACGTTTTGACACGAATCGGCACACACGGGTCAAACGGGCTGACGTACGGTTCATATTGTTTGCGTGTCGTAAACACGATCCCCCTCCTTTGCAGGAAAACTTCAGTTTATGTTTATGACTCATTTTTTGATTCATGCCTTTCTTTTTTCGTGAATACATGTAAAGAAAGGGGGGATTCGATGCGTCGCCAGCTCATGTTATTACTTGTTGGAAATATTTGCGGCTATTTAATGATTTCTTGGGCACCGGTCATCACGCCGTTTGTATGGGCGAATTTTATTACCGATTTTACGTTCCATCCACTTCGTTCGTTTTTAGCGATGGTTTGTTTCTTTCTCGGGTTTGTAGCCAATGCAGCGGTCATCCGTACGTTTTTGGAAGAAACGATACATCTTTTCGTGCGAAAGCCTGTGCGGTGGCGAGAGTGGGGGATGAGCGTGTTGCTTTTGCCAAGTTTCTATTGGCTTTTTCAGTTAAACGCGCGTCTGACGCTATTGTTTTTCCTTTTTTCTGTTGCTTATGGTATGATATCGGTAGATTTGGCGGGCGACCGCCGGTATAAGAAATTGTGGTAGGAGGCATTATGTGGATTTTACTTGCAATCGGTTGCTTATTTAGCTATATGTGGTGGGAGGCGCACCGAAACCGCGTCGTTTCCGTTGAATTGTCGTTTCCAACTTTTCCGGAAAGCGTGCGGGCGTTGACCATCTTTTTTATTTCCGATATTCATCGGCGGGTCGTTTCGGAAAAACTTCTTGCACGTGTCAAAGGAAACATCGATTTCGTCGTCATTGGTGGCGATTTAATGGAAAAGAGAGTTCCGTTCCAGCGCGTCAAAGAAAACATTCGCCGGTTAAAGCAAATCGGCCCTGTGTATTTCGTGTGGGGAAATAACGATTATGAAGCGGACTATCGCGAACTCGATGCGCTCTTATGGCAAGAAGGGGTGCATGTATTGGCAAATAGCGCTGCGATGTTTGAATCTGAAATAGGTGAAAAAGTAGCATTGATCGGAATCGATGATATAAGCAAACGACGTGCTCGTTTCGATTTAGCGCTAGCGGAGGTGGACGAATCTGCGTTTCGCATCGTCGTTTGCCACAATCCAGACATCGTTCGTATCATTCAGCCACAACACGGCATTTCGCTCGTTTTAAGCGGTCATACGCACGGCGGACAAATTCGCCTCGGGCGCTTCGGGCTATATGAAAAAGGCGGCGTAAAAAAGGTGAACGGTACGACGTTATTTGTCAGCAACGGCTATGGAACGACAAACGTGCCGCTTCGTTTTGGCGTTCCTGCCGAAGCAAATATCGTGACAATTCGACGGGGGAAGAACGATGTATAACATGAAAGCAGTAGAAGCGATGGTTGGGATTCCAGCAGGGACAATAAGAATGTGGGAACGCCGCTACCAAATAATCACACCGCAGCGAAGCGAATCCGGGCACCGGCTATATACAGACGAACAAGTAGAACTGTTGCGAAAAATTGTTGCGAAAACGAAAGAAGGGCTCACCGTTCGTCAAGCCATTGCGCGTTTGGAAACAAAAGAAACGACGAACGACGCGTTTGCTTCGTGCGTGCAGGCGGCCGCTTCATTTGACGCCCGGCAGCTACAACAAATATGGGATGAGTGGATGAGTATATATAGTTTAGAAAAAGTCGTCGGTGAACAGTTTCCATCCCTTTACGAGTCGCTTTCACGCACCGGCTCGCTAACGAACGCTCAACGCCAGTTTGCCTATACGGTTTTAGCGTCCAAATTACGGGCGATGCTTTTTACGTTTTCAAGCGCGTCTAAACAAACGGCGTTAGCGATTGCTCACAAAGGGGAATCGTTGCCGCTCCTTTTTGTTGCCGCGTATCTTTCCATTCGCGGCATTCGCGTCGTGTATATGAACGGTTGCGTGTCCGTTGCGGATGTTTTCGCGACGGTCGAGCAAGTAAAGCCAGCGTTTCTTTTGTTTGCGTGCGAGCAACCGACAGACGAAGAATGGCTTGCACGGATAGGAGCGAATGTGGCTTGTACCGTCGGCGTCGTTGGGAAAGGAACGGAGCAGCATCCGCGCTACATCGGAAAGACGAAAGCGGAGTGGGAGAAAAAACTGCATTTGTAAGCATATTATGCTTGTCTAAATAGCGAAAAACGATGTAAACTCAATAATAACAATAGAACCATTTACAGTTTTTTTCATACAATGAACATAAGAAGATGGCTGTGTAGGTAAGGAGGGGTGTTGATGCGTTTAGAGCGCTTAACCCACAACAAAATTAAAATTTTCCTCACATTTGACGATTTAATGGATCGCGGCTTAACGAAGGACGATTTATGGAAAGATACGTTTAAAGTGCAGCAATTATTTCGCGACATGATTGAGGAAGCAAGCGAAGAACTCGGCTTTGAAGTGAACGGTTCAATAGCGGTGGAAGTGTACTCTTTACCGGCACAGGGAATGGTTGTGATCGTAACGAGCGAAGATCAAGAGTTTGATATTGACGAGGAGTTCACTGATGATTACATTGAAATGCAAGTGACGCTTGATGAAAGTGAAGATATATTTTATGAATTCCAAACGTTTGAAGATGTCATTCAGTTAGCTCATCGTCTATATGCGATTGGCTGCGTAGACGGCACACTATACTCATACAACGGTCGATTTTATTTGTACGTATCGGAAGAGCCGCCGATTGCGACCGATGATTTTATCGCCATTCTGGCGGAATTCGGAAGTTCTGCGACGATCACGATTCATCGTGTGGCGGAGTACGGAAAGAAACTAATGGACGAACGCGCGGTGGAGCAACTTGTTCGCTATTTCCCTGCCTGTTAACGTGTTATTGCCGGATTCTTGTTATAAAGAATCTGGCATTTTGTTTTTTTAGAAAACATTATTCACGGATGTATGCATGTAAGGAAAAATCATACATGTGTTGTTTTACACATGATGTAAACGGTTACAAACATGAAAAAATAGCGAGAAAAAATGATTTTTTTGCTTTGCATAACGAAACGGAAGGTGTATACTATGACATGAAAGGTGGACAATATCATATAAAGTGATTTGTATGGGAGGTTTACGTATGGTAGCCGACAAGCATACCAACGAAGAAATGCATGAAGACAAGCACGATGTTTTAAAAGCAACGCAAATCGTCATACATAGAGCGTTGGAAAAGCTCGGGTATCCAGAAGAGGTATACGAGCTATTAAAAGAACCGATTCGCATGCTGACAGTGAAAATTCCTGTGCGCATGGATGACGGGACTGTAAAAATTTTCACCGGCTACCGTGCCCAACATAATGATGCGGTTGGACCAACAAAAGGGGGCATTCGTTTCCATCCAAACGTCACAGAACGCGAAGTGAAAGCGCTCTCGATTTGGATGAGTTTAAAATGCGGCATCGTCGACTTGCCATATGGCGGGGGGAAGGGTGGCATCGTGTGCGACCCGCGCAACATGTCGTTCCGTGAATTGGAGCGCCTAAGCCGCGGCTACGTCCGGGCAATTAGCCAAATCGTCGGTCCGACAAAAGACATTCCGGCGCCGGATGTGTTTACGAACTCGCAAATTATGGCATGGATGATGGATGAATATAGCCGCATCGACGAGTTTAACTCGCCTGGGTTTATTACAGGAAAACCGCTTGTGTTGGGTGGTTCACACGGTCGTGAAACAGCAACAGCTAAAGGGGTAACGATTTGCATTCGCGAAGCAGCGAAAAAACGAGGCATTGAATTGGAAGGCGCGCGCGTCGTCGTTCAAGGGTTTGGCAACGCAGGCAGCTATTTAGCGAAATTTATGCACGATGCCGGCGCGAAAGTCATCGGCATTTCTGATGCATACGGAGCGCTGTATGATCCAAACGGCCTCGACATCGATTATTTGCTCGATCGCCGCGATAGCTTCGGAACGGTCACGAAGCTGTTTAAAAATACAATTACGAATAAAGAATTGCTCGAATTAGAGTGCGATATTTTAGTTCCGGCAGCGATTGAAAATCAAATTACCGAAGAAAATGCTCACAACATTAAAGCGAAAATCGTCGTCGAAGCAGCGAACGGTCCAACGACGTTAGAAGCGACGGAAATTTTAACGCAGCGCGGCATTTTAATTGTCCCAGACGTATTAGCGAGCGCTGGCGGTGTAACGGTGTCGTATTTCGAGTGGGTGCAAAACAACCAAGGCTACTACTGGACAGAAGAAGAAGTCGAAGAAAAGCTAGAAAAAGTGATGGTCAAATCGTTCAATAACGTATACGAAACGGCGCAAACTCGCCGCGTCGATATGCGCTTAGCGGCGTATATGGTCGGCGTCCGCAAAATGGCGGAAGCGTGCCGTTTCCGCGGTTGGATTTAATTGCAATCGACGAAAAAATCCCCTATCATGTTACGGTAGGGGATTTTTGTTGTGAGGGGGAATCACCTTGAAAGAAGAACAAATTATCATCGTCGGCGGAGGACCGTGCGGGCTTGCGGCGGCAATTGCGCTGCAACATGCCGGTTATTCACCGCTTGTCATAGAAAAGGGAAATATCGTGCATTCGCTTTATCGCTATCCGACGCACCAAACGTTTTTTAGCACGAGCGACCGGCTCGAGATCGGCGGCGTGCCGTTTATTTCCGAACGCCGCAAACCGAAGCGGAACGAAGCGCTCGTCTATTATCGGGAAGTCGTGACAAGAAAACAAATCCGCGTGCAAACGTTTGAAAAAGTGGAGCAAGTAACAAAACAACAAGACGGCACGTTTTTGGTGCAAACGACAAAAGGAACGTACCGGGCAAAATACGTCGTTGTTGCGACCGGCTATTACGACCATCCAAATTATATGAACGTCCCAGGGGAAGATTTGCCGAAAGTGACGCATTATTTTAAAGAAGGGCATCCGTATTACAATACGGACTGTGTCGTCATCGGCGGGAAAAATTCAAGCGTCGATGCGGCGCTTGAGTTAGTCAAAGCAGGTGCACGTGTGACGGTTTTGTATCGCGGAAGCGCGTACTCGCCAAGCATTAAACCGTGGATTTTGCCGGAATTTGATGCGCTCGTTCGCCAAGGGGTCATCCACATGGAATTTAACGCCCATGTGCAAGAAATTACCGAAGATGCGGTCATTTATCGAGTCGGCGACGAAGTAAAAACGATAAAGAACGATTTTGTATTTGCGATGACCGGGTATCACCCTGACCATGACTTTTTAAAAAGCATGGGCGTCGGCATCGATGAAGAAACGGGGCGTCCGCTTTATGATCCAGACACGATGGAAACGAACGTTCCTGGCATTTTCATTGCAGGGGTCATTGCTGCTGGCAATAACGCCAACGAAATTTTTATTGAAAACGGCCGCTTCCACGGCGAACAAATTGCCGCGTGCATTGTCAAGCGGGAAAACGCTAAGCGCTAACGGCGGGTTGCAAATATCCCCATCAGAAAAAGACCGTTCTCAACAAGCATACGCATATGGTATGATAAAGTAAATAAACGGAAACGGGGATTTGTATGTTTGCGATGATTGCGGCTGGCATTGCCCCAGGATTGGCGTTGCTTAGCTATTTTTATTTAAAAGATGAATACGAAGCCGAGCCGTTGTCGCTCGTGTTGCGTGTTTTTGTGTTTGGGGCGTTGCTTGTGTTTCCAATTATGTTTATCCAACATGTGTTCCAGTTGGAACGGGTCGTTGTGTCTCCTTGGGCGCAAGCGTTTGTTTCTTCCGGTCTGTTAGAGGAATTTGTGAAATGGTTTGTTATCTACTTTTTTATTTTTGACCATCCGGAGTTTGATGAACCGTATGACGGGATTGTCTATAGTGCGAGCGTCTCGCTCGGGTTTGCGACGTTAGAAAATATTCTTTATTTACTGGCAAATGGCGTGGAGGTGGCGATGACACGCGCGCTTTTGCCGGTGTCAAGCCATGCTCTTTTTGCGGTCATGATGGGCTTTTACATCGGGAAGGCGAAATTCCAAGGACGAAAACGGTTTTACTTGACGTTGTCTTTTCTGTTGCCGGTCGCGTTGCACGGCACATATGATGTTATTTTGCTCACGCAAGAAAAATGGGCGTATTATATGGTGCCGTTTATGCTCATGCTCTGGTGGATGGCATTACGAAAAGTGAAACAAGCGAAAGGAATCGACGTGCAAGCTGCTCCTTCCATAAAAAGCCAAGCGTAAAGCTTGGCTTTTTATATTGATTAAAAAGTTAAAAAATTAGGGAAAATAGGTTTACAAATCACTAGTTAAACACTATAATTCATATATATTTAGTCGGATATTAAAGGAGGAGCGGAACAATGAGTATCGGTGTAGCAATAATGGGATTGCTTGTAGGATTTTTGGTCGGTTTAACCGGTGTAGGAGGGGCAGCGCTTTTAACCCCTATTCTTGTTATGATCGGCGTGCAGCCATCCATTGCGGTCGGAACCGACCTTGTCTATAATTCTGTCACGAAATTATTCGGAGTCATTCAACATTGGAGGCAAAAAACCATTAATTTTCAACTAGTGAAATATCTTGCGTTCGGAAGCATTCCAAGTGCTGTTGCTGCAATTGGCATGTTGCATGTTTTTGAAACACAATTTCATAACCAAGAACATATTATTAAACATGCACTTGGGTATGTACTCATTTTAGTTTCCATAGCTATTTTAGTTCGCACGTTTTTTGATCAGAAGCTGCGTCCAAACCGCTGGCAATTGAAAACGCTCGAAGAAAAACGAGGATTAACGATTGCGATTGGCGCTATTTTTGGCTTTATTGTCGGATTGACTTCGATTGGTTCTGGTTCGTTATTTGCCCTTGCGATGTTGTATCTTTATCGCTTAACCGCCTCTGAATTAGTTGGAACAGATATTGCTCATGCGTTTTTACTAGTATCTGTGGCGGGATTGCTTCACGCGAATGCGGGGAGTGTGAACTACTTGTTAGTCGGGAATCTTTTAGTTGGGTCGATTCCAGGTGTGCTTATTGGGAGCACTTTGTCGGCTAAAGTGCCAACTAAACCACTTCGCACAGTCATCGCTGCCATTATCATTATTAGTGGTATAAAGTTAGTGTCGTAAACTGCTACTACCGTTATGGAAACCGATGTACGTCTTGTATGATGAAAGACGTGCATCGGTTTTTTGCATCCTCGTTAGTTCCTCCTTTCATTTTTCAAATGCATAAAACGGCTATTTAGGCGAAAAATACAAATGATACGATGGAAGGAGGGAAGATTGATGCGCGGACGAATGATTTCGTGTCTGCTCGTTTGTTTTATTATGTGTGCTGGAGAAGTGCATGCGTTTTCGAATCAAGTCATTCAGCGCGGAGCAGTCGGCGATGATGTGCTTGAGCTGCAAGCAAGGCTGCAATACATCGGATTTTACAACGGCAAAATCGACGGCGTGTTTGGCTGGAGTACATATTGGGCGCTGCGCAACTTTCAAGACAAATTCGGGCTTCCTGTCGATGGGTTAGCTGGCGAGAGTACAAAAACGAAGCTAGTGAAAGTTTCTAAATATTACGAGTCATTTGTGAAAGAGCAAATTCAAAAGGGCAATTCGTTTACCCATTATGGCGGAAAACCGTTAAGTGAGCAGGTGAAAGGGGACAATAATGCGACGGCGGCAAAAACGACGGTGCAAACGACGGCAACAAACGTTCCGAAAGGCTTTTCGCAAAATGACATTCGCTTACTCGCAAACGCCGTATACGGCGAAGCACGCGGCGAACCGTATATCGGACAAGTAGCGGTCGCAGCCGTCATTTTAAACCGGTTGGAACATCCATCGTTTCCTGATAGCATTGCAGGGGTGATTTTTCAGCCGGGAGCGTTTACGGCCGTTGCGGACGGACAAATTTGGCTCACGCCGAATGAAACAGCAAAAAAAGCGGTGCTTGATGCGATTAACGGCTGGGATCCTTCGGGCGGTGCCATCTATTATTTTAATCCAGCAACCGCGACAAACGGCTGGATTTGGAGCCGCCCGCAAATTAAACGAATTGGCAAGCATATTTTTTGTAAATAACAAGGCAGGTGAACGATATGGTACGGGTGCTATTGATCGCATTTTTATCGCTTGGCGTTGTCAGCACGGCGTATTGGGGCTATCGCGAACACCAAGAAAAAAACGCGATTTTAGTGCATGCGGAAAACAACTATCAACGCGCATTTCACGATTTAACGTATAAAATCGATATGTTGCATGACCAAATCGGCACAACGCTGGCGATGAACTCGAGAACGTCTTTATCGCCGGCGCTTGCTGAAGTATGGCGCATTGCCGCCGAAGCACATTCCGACGTCGGGCAGCTGCCGTTGTCGTTATTGCCATTTAATAAAACGCAACAATTTTTAGCACAAATCGGGGCGTTTAGCTATCGCACGGCTGTCCGCGATTTAGACAAACAACCGTTGACAAAGGAAGAATATGAAACGCTGCAAGCGCTCTATCAAAAAGCGGCCAATATTCAAAACGAATTGCGCAACGTCCAACATTTAGTATTAAAAAACCATTTGCGCTGGATGGACGTCGAATTGGCGCTAGCGACGAACAACCGCCCAAGCGACAATACGATTATCGACGGCTTTAAAGCGGTCGAAAACGATGTTCAATCGTTTTCCGAAGGAACGAATTTCGCACCGACTTTTACGACGATAACTAATCGCGAAAAAGGATTTATTCGCGCCCAAGGAAAGCGAATTTCTGAAAACGAAGCAAAACAAATTGCGAAATCGTTTTTAGGGCTGAAAGGGACGGAAACAATCAAAGTGGTTCGCAGCGGCAAAGGAGCAGACGAACGTTTTTACAGCGTCACGGTGTTTGACCCGAAAACAAAAACGGAAGCGTATATGGATATTACTGAAAAGGGCGGCTATCCGATTTGGGTCATGGACAACCGTCCGGTGAAAAAGCAAGCAATTAGCGTATATGACGCCAGCGTCAAAGGGCAGCAATTTTTAAAGAAGCACCGCTTCACCAACTTTGAACTTTATGACAGTTCACAATACGATAACATTGCCGTATTGACATTTGTTGCGAATGAGAAAGGAGTGCGCATTTACCCGGAGGCAATTAAAATGAAAGTCGCCCTTGATGATGGAACGATTGTCGGCTTTTCTGCCCGCGACTATTTAGCTTCCCCACCGCTTTCAACCATTCCAAAGCCAACTATTTCCCTTGCGGAGGCGCGGAAAAAATTAAATCCGAACGTCCGCGTGATGGAAGAGCGGCAAGCGGTCATTACGAACGATCTCAATCAAGAAGTGCTTTGTTATGAGTTTTTAGGCACGTTAGGCGACGATACGTACCAAATTTTTATTAATGCCCAAACAGGGATGGAGGAAAAAGTCGACAAAATGCAAAGCGTCGAACGAAACTATGAGTGAGGAAAAGCTTGTCAAAAGCTTTTCTTTTTTGTTAAATAAAAGAAGAGAGATACAGGTGAGGGAGAAACGATGCTAAAAATAGGGGACATGATTATTTTAGAATCGCGAAACGAAAAAGAAGTGCACGAATATCGAAGCAAAGTGACGGAAATTTTCGCCGATCGCATCCATATCGATTATCCCGTAAATAAAAAAACAGGAAAAACGGTTTATTTGATTAATGGCATGCAATTTAAAGCGAGTTTCGTTGGCAAAGATGAATGCCTTTATTTGTTCGACACAGAAGTGACGGGAAAAGTGCGCGAACCTATTCCAACAGTCGTGCTTTCGTATCCAGGCGACGAAAAGCTTGTACGCATTCAGCGGCGGCAATATGTTCGCGTCGAAGCAGCAGTTGATATTGCCATTCATCCGTTAAACGGTGAATTTTTGCCGTTTGCGACGATTACGACCGATATTAGTGCCGGCGGGGCGGCGATTGTACTGCCAGAGAAAGCGTCGACGATTCTTCCGGGAACGGTCGTGGACGCATGGGTCGTACTGCGGATGAAATCAGGCGACTACCACTATATAAAAGTACCATCTAAAATTATCCGTGTTTTTCCCGTCGAAGGAAGCCATGTGCATAAAGCGTCCATTCAATTTTTAGAAATGGAGCCAAAAGAGCGAGTGTTATTTATTCGCTACAGTTTTGAACGGCAGCTTGAACTGCGGAAAAAAGAAGAAGGAATACGCGAATAAACGAGCGCTAAAACGGGAACGCTACACGTAAAAACGAAAAGGCGGTTCGGAGATGAAGCGCATCGA
The DNA here is from genome assembly GCF_023512315.1 of Anoxybacillus sp. Classification (GTDB taxonomy): domain Bacteria; phylum Bacillota; class Bacilli; order Bacillales; family Anoxybacillaceae; genus Anoxybacteroides. Next base: position 6,977 of record NZ_JAILZV010000028.1, on the reverse strand, counting down.
GCGAATCTTACTAAAAATCGTCATCGTTCAGTTCGTTTGTTTATTGCTTGCCCAATGGGTGCTGTTGTATACCCCGCTTGCGCCATATGTCGCCAAAGTATACGAATACGAAGGGGTCACGACGAACGAAAAAACGAAAACGGTCGAAACAACCGTCGACCAGCTCCCGTGAATATGATAAAATGAAAACGCAGGAAGTTTCCTGCTTTTTTCTTTGCAAACTGACAAGCAATAAGGAGGAGCTATGAAACGAATTTCGATTGCCATTGACGGACCGGCAGCAGCAGGAAAAAGCACGGTCGCCAAAAAATTGGCAGAGAAACTTTCTTATCTTTATATCGACACCGGCGCGATGTACCGAGCGCTGACGTATCTCGCATTACAAAAAGGAATCGATGTCCACGACGAACAAGCGCTACTTACGCTATTGCGCGATACATATATTGAATTAAAACCATCCGACCAAGGGCAGCTTGTCTTCGTCAACGGCGAAGACGTCACAACCGTCATTCGCGGCGAAGCGGTGACAAATCACGTGTCGTTTGTAGCGAAACATCCGCTCGTGCGCAAAGAGATGGTTGCGCGTCAACAAGCGCTAGGAGCAAACGGCGGCGTCGTAATGGATGGACGCGATATCGGAACGCACGTCCTTCCACACGCAGAAGTGAAAATCTTTTTAAAAGCATCGGTGGAAGAGCGGGCGCGGCGCCGCCATGCCGAAAACATGGCGCGCGGGTTTGCGTCTGATTTCGAAACGTTAAAAGAAGAAATCGCTCGCCGCGATAAAATCGACTCCGAACGACAAGTCGCACCGCTAACAAAAGCAGAAGACGCCGTAGAAATTGACACCACTTCCTTAACGATCGACGATGTCGTCAGTGAGATTATGAAAATCGTCAACGAAAGGATTGGATAACAATGGATTTTTATGCGTTTGCGAAAGGGGTTGTTTCCGGCGTTTTAAAACCGCTGTACCGCATCGAAGTCGTCGGGACGGAACATTTTCCGAAAGAAGGCGGCGTATTGCTTTGCGCCAATCATATTAGCAACCTCGACCCTCCCGTCGTCGGCATTACGGCGCCACGGCCGATTCATTTTATGGCAAAAGAAGAATTGTTTCGCGTGCCGGTCTTAAAAACGCTTTTACCGCCATTGCATGCATTTCCAGTAAAGCGGGGGATGAGCGACCGGCAAGCGTTGCGAACAGGGCTTGACGTATTAAAAGAAGGGCATGTGTTAGGCATTTTCCCAGAAGGGACGCGCAGCAAAGACGGAAAACTGCAAAAAGGACTAGCGGGCGTCGGCTTTTTTGCCTTAAGGACGGACGCAGCAGTCGTTCCGTGTGCGATTATCGGCCCGTACCGCCCGCTGAAAAAATTAAAAGTCGTTTACGGAAAACCGTTGGATATAAGCGCCCTTCGCGAACGAAAAGCATCGCCGGAAGAAGCGACGGAATATATTATGCGTCATATTCAAGCCCTTTTAGACGAATATCAATAAGCATTATGATACATGCTTTTTGAAAAAATATGGTATAATAAATAGAAAAGTAGGACAGAAGGAAAAATATATTTTTCCGGATGGTCGTGCTTTTCAGTTTGTGGGTAGTTGACGAAGGAGGGTTTTTAATGGTAGAGGACATGAATGTAGAAGTAAACGTATATAAGGTAGGTGATCTCGTCCGCGGCAAAGTGGCAAAAGTCGAAGAAAAACAAGTGCTTGTCGACATTGAAGGAAGCAAACAAGCAGGGATTATCCCGATTAGCGAGCTATCTAGCCTTCATATTGAAAAGACGAGCGACGCCGTTTCCGTCGGGGATGAGATTGTAGCGAAAGTAAAAAAAGTCGAAGAAGGCGAAACAGAAGAAGAAGGATTGCTTATTTTATCGAAAAAGGCAGTAGACGCTGACAATGCATGGGAAGCGTTAGAGAAAAAATTTGCTAGCGGCGAAGCGTTTGACGTTGTGGTGAAAGACATCGTCAAAGGCGGGCTTGTTGCTGATGTCGGCGTGCGCGGCTTTATTCCAGCTTCGTTTGTCGAAACGCATTTTGTCGAAGACTTTTCTGATTATAAAGGGCGTACGTTAAAAGTAAAAGTCGTAGAGCTTGACCGCGAGAAAAACCGCGTCATTTTATCGCATCGTGCGGTAGTAGAACAAGAACAAGAAGAAAAACGAAAACAAACGTTCCAAACGATTCAAGAAGGGCAAGTGCTCGAAGGAACGGTGCGCCGCATTGCTGATTTTGGCGTATTTGTCGATATCGGTGGCTTTGACGGACTCGTACATATTTCGCAGCTTGCGCATACGCGCGTCGCACATCCGGCGGAAGTGGTGAAAGAAGGCGATGTCGTCAAAGTAAAAGTGCTGTCGGTCAATGAAGCGAACGGCCGCATTTCGCTGTCGATAAAAGAAGCGTTGCCAGGGCCGTGGGAAGGAATTTCGGAAAAGATTGCCCCTGGGGATGTCGTGACAGGAAAAGTGAAGCGGCTTGCGCCGTTTGGGGCGTTCGTCGAAATTTTCCCTGGCGTCGAAGGGCTTGTGCACGTATCGCAAATTTCGCATAAACATATCGGCACCCCGCACGAAGTGTTAAAAGAAGGGGACGAAGTAAAAGCGAAAGTGCTTGATGTAAATGAAAAAGACCGCCGCATTTCATTAAGCATGCGCGAACTTGTCGAAGAGCCAGCGCAAGAAGACTATAGCCAATATACAAAACAAGCCGAATCGACCGGCTTTCAGCTCGGTGAAGTGATTGGTGAGCAGTTGAAGAAGTTAAAATAATGGTGATCGATAGTGAATAGAGCTAGACGAAAACTTGAGCATATTGAGCATGCGCTTTCTATCGAACAAGAAAGGGCAAATGGGCTTGATGACATCGCATTTGTGCACCAAAGCTTGCCGAACATCGGAACGAATGACGTTCAATTGCACACAGCTGTAGGCGAACTTTCATTAAGTTCGCCTCTTTTTATCAATGCGATGACCGGCGGCGGGGGACGGGAAACGATGGCAATTAACGAACAGCTCGCGGAAGTAGCGAAAGCGTGCGGGCTTGCGATGGCGGTCGGCTCGCAAATGGCGGCCATCAAAGAAGAAAGCGAGCGCCAAACGTTTACCATTGTTCGCCGCGTCAACGAAAACGGGCTTATTTTTGCAAATATCGGCAGTGAAGCAACGGTCGATCAAGCGAAGCGAGCGGTGGAAATGATTGAGGCGAACGCCTTGCAACTTCATTTGAACGTCGTGCAAGAATTAGTGATGCCTGAAGGCGACCGCGATTTTACCGGCACTTTACAGCGCATCGAACGTATCGTTCGGGCGATGGACGTTCCCGTGATTGTGAAAGAAGTCGGCTTTGGCATAAGCAAAGAAACGGCGCGAAAGCTTGTGGAAATTGGTGTGCAATACATTGATGTCGGTGGCTTTGGCGGAACGAATTTTGCCCGCGTGGAAAATGAACGGCGCAACGACCGACTGATGTATTTTAATGAATGGGGCATTTCGACCGCTGCGTCGATTGTTGAAGTGACCCAAACGACGGTGCCTAATGTTTCCGTGCTTGCGAGCGGCGGCATTCGCACGGCAGTGGATGCGGTGAAAGCGCTGGCGCTTGGTGCGGTTGCGGTCGGCGTTGCCCGCCCGTTTTTAAAAATATTGATCGAGCAAGGGGTGGAGGCGCTTATCGACGAAATTACGGCATGGCATGCTGATTTCACGCGAATGATGACCGCCCTCGGGGCAAAAACGGTAAGCGACTTACAGCGCGCCCCGCTCGTTATTTCCGGAAAAACGCACCATTGGCTGACCGAGCGAGGGTTGCAAACGAAACTGTATAGCCAACGCTAGCTCGCTTTGCCGCAAGCAGTAAAAGGCGTCCGTAACGGGCGCCTTTTATTCTAGCTTAAATACTCGCGCAAGCGGCTCAAATATATAATGAACGAGCTGAGTTGGACCAGGGACGTCAGGAAAATAAATGAGGACGACGGCTAGTGCCATTCCTAGCCCTAACAAGACGAGAAACGTCGCTTTCTCTTTTTTTTCTGCCCGACGAAAGCGTGGCAATTCCAAAAGAAATATAAGAACGACAACGACAATGCTTCCGAGCAACGCCCCAGCTGTGTTCATTTTTCCACCTCATCTTCCGGTATCCCTTGCGGCGTTGTGTTCATTCCAGGCCGTTGGACGACGACGTTTGCTTTTACCTTTACTTCGATTTCCGGGAAAATGTCATCCCATCTATTTTTTATCCGGTTCCATTGTTTTGGGTATTTTCGGTGGATGACGTCAGCGAATCCGAAAATGTCTGCGTGCATTTCTTTTTGCACTTTTTTTAGCGTTGCGTTCACGCGCTCGATCGTCGCTTGCGCCAACGCTTTTTCCAGCTGATGAATATGTTTTTCGTTATACAAACTTAAATTCGTCGCGTTCAATAACACATCGTCGCGTGAAGTAATGTCAATCGTCATTTTCCAGCGCCCGTTTTTATAGCTCGGGATCAATTTTGTATTGGCGCGAATAATCGTCGACGTTATTTTTCCTTCCGCTCCTTTTAGCGAAACGGTAATGTTTGCTTGTTCAATTTCGTTGCGAATCCAAAGCGCCCCACGCGTTAATTTATCGCCGATCGAACCAATCATGCGATCCCCTTTAAAAATAGCTGTTCGGTCAATATAGGCAATCGTTTCTAGCGGTGTTTTTTCTTTTTCGATTGGCAAAAGGGTGACCATCGGCAATGCCGCTGCACCAGTTTCGCCGCTTAACATTTGCAAAACGTCTTTTAACGTGATGTTCATTAAAATTTGCGAGTTCGATAATTCGCGCAACACTTCGGCAGAACTTTGTTCAATGGGTGGCAACAATTCAAGCACGCTTTTTGCTGTTTTGTCGGAAACGACAACGTTTGACCGCAGCCGCATTTGCGGATTGCGGCTTAAAAAATCCATATGCGCTCGAATGCCGGCTTTTGCCGCTTTTTCCCCGAACACGATTACTTTCACATGCCCCCAAAACAATCGGCGCGGCAATTTTTCTTGCAAGTGGGCGATCGCATCCGCTAACGTTTTCCCTGTTCCCGAACGGACGATCGTTGCCCCGCCACTGCTGCCGCTATTATTTCCCCCCATCGACGCGCCAGCGCCTAATTTTTTCGGTACGACAAGCTGTGCTGTTAGCTCGATTTCTTTTCCTTTTTGATCGATGCCGATTCCGGTAACGAGCGCTAAGTCGTTCAGCTCTGTGCGATCCCAACAGCCGCTTAATAGGAAACAACTAATAGAAACGACAAAACAGATGATTGCTCGTTTCATGCTTTTTTCCCCCTATGGCGCCATTTGGCACCAAGTAAAAGCAACAAAGGAATGACGGTCTGCACCGTATTTAAATAAAACGGAGTAGACGTTCCTAAAAAGTGTGACAACTCCATGACATTTGGCGCTGACCAATTGCCGAACAGTAAAATGAGAAACCCAATCGGAAAGACGATAAGGCGATAGTCCGATAGGCGCAGCCATTGCGCGGTGCTTAAGACGAGCACGTAATAAAAGACTGCAATTTTTAAAAACGCCCCCGCGACCCAAATCGCCATCACAAACGCTTCGAGATGTTCTAAAAAATCGGCGATGCTAATGTACCGTACCGCACTCATGACCGGATAGACGAAGCGGGCGGTAATGTTGCCGAGTACAAAAAGGACGGTAAAGTTAACGACAACAAGTGTGGAGCAAATCGCGGCGACAGAAAATAGCGCATATTTTTGTCCGTCTTTTTGATTTGCTACATATGGAAGCAAAAAAGCGATTAAAAAACATTCGCTAAACCAGCTTTGCGGAATAATCGCCCCTTTTAACGAGGGCATGATGCCATGCTCAAATATCGGAAACATATTTTTTATTTCCATATCGGGAATAAGCATAATGATAAACAGGGCAATGACAACAATGACGACCGGAACGGCGACTTCAGAAAGGCGCGCGACGACTTCGACGCCGCCGCGCACGGCAAAGGCGCAAACGAGAATCATGCTCCCCATAATAAACAGAAGCGGGGTGCGAATGAAAAAGTTGCCGATAATAAATTCGCCATATTCGCGCACGATAATGCCGCTAACGTGCAAATAAAAAAACAAAAAGACAAACCCAATGAATTTCCCAAGCCATTTGCCAGCGATTTGTTCGCTATATTCGATCGCAGTTTTTTGTGGATAATAGTTAAATAAGCGAACGGCAATGAAGACGGTGATAACGCCAGTAACCGCTGCCCAAATGGGCGACAGCCACATATCTTGTTTTGCATGGTGGGCAGTAATGGCGGGAACGAGCAAAATAGCTGTTGCAATAATGGCAGGATATAGCATCATCGCCAACTGCAGAGCAGAAATTTTTCCTTTTTCCATTACGGCTGTCCTCCTTTGCTTAATTGGTCATCACCGTCTAGCGGATTAGGCTTTTGGTTTGGCGCTTGGCGCGTTCTATTTTTCGTTCCGGTTAAGCGCGGCCGTTTATTTTGTTTCCATAATGGTACACGAACGAGCACGTCTTTCATTTCTTCCCACTGCATCGGCGCCATCGGCGACAAATATGGCACGCCGAACGACCGAAGCGTTGCCATATGAATTAAAATAAGTCAGGCGTGTTGATTAACCAATAATATCCATAAAAAGCATAGAAAAAAGAGCACCTTTCCTGTAGAATGTAAGTAGCTACACAAACAAACCTAGGAGGTGCTCTCTATGCACAAGCATACCACACTCCCAAATTTGATGCAAAAAATTGTTTCCGATGAAGATCTACAGTCGATTACCGAAGCGGTTGGCTACCATGACACTTCGCGGACGTTTACGGTGCGCACATTGGTTGATTTTTTTCTGTTGGCGGCACTTCACGAATGGAAAAGTTTCCGTCATGGTGCCGATGTGGCAAAGATGTATGGATTGCCGACGTTTCATTACTCGACGGTTTCTAAGAAAGCGAAAGAAGT
>NZ_JAILZV010000278.1 GCF_023512315.1 Anoxybacillus sp. | reverse complement strand
GAAAAATGGCATATACGCTATCTTATCATATTCATGATTTTTTGCACAAACCGTTTGCGGTGCTCAAAATGGGAAAGCGTAAACGGCTTATTTCTCTTCATCATCGTTCGCCATTCGCGCATCACGTCTGCCGGAAATAAAAGCGCCACTAAAAACCACGGTTGCGCTACTAACGGCTGGAATAATGGGTGACGCTCGAAATACGAAAACGACCATTGGACATGGGGCAAGATGCGGCTAGCGAACTGTAAATAATCGATGGCAGGTGGGGCAACTGCTAGTAAGTCGTAATCAATTAAGTATAGCCCTCTTTCTGTGCGCAAAAAATTATGGGAAGCGACATCGCCGTGAATAATCGTCTTTTTTTCCGCCATAAACGCTTGCGCATAGGACGGAAACCGTTCGAAAAAAGAACGGGCACTCGCTAAAATAAAGGAAAGTTCCTCTTCTTTCATTCGCTGTTGTAGCGCTGGAAATGCATGAAGAAATTGTGCATACCGCTTTTGCCACCTTTCATACAGCGGGTAATGTGGCAACATCGCGCCAAAAAACGGATAGTCTAGCAGCGGTTGCGCACAAATGTGGTACATATGAAGCAACGCTAGGCTGTCTGCTCGGTCGGTTTCTAAAGCATAATCGAGCGGTCGACTAAACGGGATATACGTTTGCAGCGTGAAGTACGTATTTTCGTACCGGATAACGGCTTCTATCGCCGGAGCAGCTCGAAATCCTGATTTGCTTAATAGCCGAAAAAAGACTTGTTGCCGTGATGCTTCTAAAAAAGTATCGTATGCTTTTATCACAAAGCATCCTCGATCGGTTTCGATAATGAAAACCATTGGCTTTATACGCGTACTTTTTTTCACCCGTATCCCGTATTCTTTTTGGAGAAATAGAAAGAGACGATGCCCGTCATCGTCTCTTCGCTGCTTACTCATCGTGCTCACTGCTTTCGCCATATTGCGGCATCATGAACAGTTGCTGCGGGCTTGGCGGAAACATAGACGGCTGCGGTGGCATTGGCGCAAACGGTGCTGAACCGAGTTGAGGTTGTGGATAATATGGCACTTGCGCTCCCCCATACCCTGGTGGCAGCGGCATGTAGCCTGCCGGCGGTGACGTCATATATTGTCCGGCTGTTGGCGCTGGTGCTTGATATTGTTCATCCGTTGGCGATACCTCTGAGGACTGCATCCCCACCGGTGGTGACGTCGGATATTGCATCCCCGCCGGATACTGCATCCCTCCCAGTGGCGTTGGATATTGTGCGCCCGTCGGCGACGTTGGATACTGTATCCCTCCCGGTGCTGGTGGATATTGCATCCCTGTCGGATACTGCATCCCCACCGGTGCTGGTGGATATTGCATCCCTGTCGGATACTGCATCCCTCCTAGCGGTGCCGTTGGATATTGCGTCCCTGCTGGATACTGCATCTCTCCTGGCGGTGCTGGTGGATATTGCATCCCCGCTGGATACTGCATCCCTGCTGGCGGTGCTGGCGGCATCCAGCCATGTGATTCGCTGCTTTCATGAATTCCTGGAAACATGTGTGAACTGCTTTCTACTTGCATCGGCATTGGTGCAGCTGGATAGCCGGCAAATGGCATTGGTGGATAATAAAACCCATATCCGGGCATGACGGGCGTGACCGGAACGCAATGTTCTTGCGGCTGTGCCTGCTGATTTGCTGGTTCGTTTGGTTGATTCGGTTGTGGAGCGTATCCCCATGGCTGCTGCGGTTGTGGCCACATCGGAACGTACGGAACGGCCGGGAGTTCTGGCGGCGCATCGTGATGAACAGCTTTTTCTGGACTGTCGACATCCTCTACATCCGGCTTCATCATGTTCGGCAAAATATTTGCCGGCTTTGGCGGAAGCGGCGGCATGTTCCAATGCGCGTACGGCTTAGGCGAAACAGGCGGAATTGTATAGGGAGCTTCCGCCGGCTTCTTATCATTAGTCACATTTTCTAGCGGAGCTTTCTCTGGCTCTTTTGCCGGTGCTTTCGGTAGTTCTTTTTTCTCTGCCGCCGGTTCTTTTGGTTTTTGTGCGATCGGCGCTTTTGGCGGCTCTGGCAA
>NZ_JAILZV010000277.1 GCF_023512315.1 Anoxybacillus sp. | reverse complement strand
GCGAACGTGCCTTGATCACTGGGTGGCTCCCTTTGGTAAGCTTTGCCGAGGTGTGCGGGAGCGTTTTTCTCCCGCACGCCTCGCCCTTTAGGGTTTCCAAAGGGAGCAGGGCCCCAGTGTCAAGGTAGCGCGTTGATGACGCACAGAACAAGGGGGTGAGACGATGTTTGCTGTTTATGAGGTTATGGGCTTTAAGTTTGAGACTACTAAAGAAGGTTTAGTGTATTGTTTGAATCTATCGGATATGTACGATAAGTACGGAAAAGAAACGTGTGAGGAAGTCGTGAAGGCGTGTCATTTGTATAACAGCGTTTTGAAGAAGTGAGGAGGTGAGGAAATGGACAAGTTGGCGGAGTACAAGAAGCGATATGCCGAAGCCATGAACGCGTCACGATCGCGACGTGATTTTTTGTTGGCCGACATCATGACAGACATGGAAAGGGAATTTCGCATTCCGTTTTTGCGTGATCGTGCGGAAAAGGAAGTTGCGCCAGATGTGTTGCGTCTGTATCGCTTGATTTCGGACAGTCGCAGCATATGAGGTGTAGCACTTATATATTAACTTGATTTTAGTTAAACATTACGAGAAAAATTGGGGGGGTGATGAGGTTGGAAAAGTCATTTGTTGGTATAAAACCCGATGACTTGGTAACGGTCACAAAAATGAAGCACATTGTAGAATTACAGTATATGGAAAGGAAGAACACTGAATGTAGGATTAAAAAATTAGACAAAGATTCGTACTTGGTTTTAGAAACTGGCGAAGTAAAAGAGTTTGAACACATTGAAAATCGTAAAGATTCATTAAATTCATTGCGACAAACATTTAAAAAAATACGATATTTGATCAATAACAACTTTGAAGGTAAACCGAACGAATTGCATTGCACTTTAACCTATCGTGAGAATATGACAGACACAAAGAGGTTATATGCTGACCTGGATAAGTTTATTAAAAGATTGAAATACAAGTATAAGGATAAAACAACAATAGATTACTTGAATGTAGTCGAGCCACAAGGGCGTGGGGCTTGGCATTGTCATTTACTGTTGCGGTTCAATGATTTAGATGCGATATTCATAGAAAATGAAGTTCTTCGGGATCTATGGGGACATGGATTTGTAACTGTGCGCTCATTGAAAGACATTGATAACATTGGTGCTTATTTATCGGCTTATCTGTCAGACATTGAATTGAACGATACAAACGCGATCCATGCTATTTTGAACGAAATGCCTATAAAAGAGGTTGACGGTAAGAAGTATATAAAAGGTGGTCGGTTACATATGTATCCGCCTGGAATGAATTTATTCAGAAAATCGAAAGGTATTGAATATCCAGAACGCAAAGATATGCGATACAAGAATGTAAAAAAAATAGTAGGGTCGGCACAACCCCACTACGAGAAAACCTACCATATCGAAAATGAAGATTTTCAAAACACTATTCACTACGAACAGTATAACTTGAAACGTACACACATGTAAACGTACATGTACATACATGTACGTACACGTATATACGAAAATATATTCGTCAGACGAAAAAGGGGCATGGGTTCGTGTCGGGGGGCACCGCTCTCGCGGGGGGTACCGACACGTGACCCATGCCCTATATTTTTCTTTGCGGAAAATGTTGACTTTTTGTGTTTTTTGCGTAATAATGATGACAAATAGTAAACGAGGTGATGACGATTGGCACGAGATGAAAGGATAATAATTAGATTGCGCGCCGACGTTAAGGAAGAGTTTCAAGACATGGCTGAACAAATGGGCATGACGATCTCCGCGCTTGGTTCGTACGTGATCGGGAAGTTTGTTGTTGATCACAAAAGGAACAGGGAGTTGCAAGAAAAAATGATTATGCCAGCTGTGAATGAGCTGGTCAAAATGATTGCTGATGACATGCCGAACAAACTTGAGTTTTTGAAATTTATTGAGGAGCTTTCGGGGCAAATGGAAAACAAGCTGTGAACGTCAGAACAGCGCGTTAAGTGAGCGAAGCGAACGTGCCTTGATCACTGGGTGGCTCCCTTTGGTAAGCTTTGCCGAGGTGTGCGGGAGCGTTTTTCTCCCGCAC
>NZ_JAILZV010000276.1 GCF_023512315.1 Anoxybacillus sp. | reverse complement strand
AAAAAAGGCTTGCCAGCTCCTAAAATACCCTCTACTGTTTAAGGTTGTGAAGAACAAAACAGTGGAGGTAATGAAAGGATGCTAGCAATGCCTGAAATTCATCATATCAAACATTTGCGTGAAAAGAAAGGGTTATCGCTTTCCGAAATTGTCCGTAGGACGGGATTTAACTGGAGAACAGTCAAGAAATATGCGGATGGCGACATTTCGATCAGACAAAAAATAAAGAGAAAACGGGGAATGATGGAGGAAGAAGGATACGGTCAAATCATCGATGATTGGCTGGAGGAAGACGCGAAACTGCCAAGAAAGCAACGGCGGACGAGCAAGAAGATGTATGAGCAGTTAAAGCACGAACATGGATTTAAGGGGTCTTATCGAACCGTTTGCGCCTACGTTCAAAAACGAAGACCTCAGCTTAAGCTGGAGAAGGAACAGCGTTACGAGAGGCTGGAACACCCTCCGGGGGAAGCGCAGGTGGATTTCGGCACCATGTCCGTTGTGACGAAGGAGGGAAAAGAGGAAGACCGATCCATTCTGATTTTGAGCTTTCCGTACAGCAACGCCTCGTATGCGTATCCATTGCCGGCGGAAAACAGCGAATGTTTTCTTTACGGGCTCACTCAGCTGTTTCGCCAAGCCGGAGGCGTCCCGAGAAAACTGCGCATCGACAATTTGGCGGCGGCGGTGGTTTCGATCCGAAAAGGAGGCGAACGTCAATATACGGAAGCATTTGAGCGATTCCGGCTTCATTACCGGTTTGACGTACAGGCGTGCAATCCGTATAGCGGACACGAAAAAGGGAATGTCGAACGGAAAGTTTACTATACTCGTCAACACTGCTTTGTCCCTGCTCCGTTGATCGAGGGGGATGAAGAACTGGCGGAGTGGCTGCATCGCAAGATGATCGAAGATCGAGCCCGCCCCCACTATGAAAAAGGGAGAACCATTGAGGAATTATGGCAGGAAGAACAAAAGGAGTTGCTTGTCCTGCCGGAGAGAGATCTCCCGATCTTCTCCTTCCATCACGCCAATGTCAATAAATACGGGGAAGTAACGGTGGATGGGGAGGCGTTTGTGGTTCATGGGATCCCGGTTCCCAACCGTGTCCTTGTCAAAAAGGAATGGGATCGTTTCATGGTATTGTCCCAGGAAGGGGAGGTGTACCTGGAAGCGCCAAGGCCGTACACGAAAAAGCAACGGGAGCTCCCTTGGAAGGACATTTTGGCGGAATGGGCGCAAAAGCCTCGGGTGGTGGAGTATTCGCGGTTTCGAGTTTACTTGCCGGAGGCCATGAGGAAATACTTCATGGAACAACCGAAACAGACGGCATCACGCATTCGAGGGATGCAGAAGCTGCTGGACCGGTACACCGTCTATGAGATCGCCCAGTGGCTTGACAAGTATCAACGGTGGGATTTGGCGCCCCATGAGATCGGGGTGTTGATGGAGGCGAAGCGTTCGGAGTATCCCGCGAAATGGGAAGAAGCCTATACCCCTTCCGTTTTAGTCGACTATGAAACCGATTTACATGTGTATGATCAACGTCTTTGTCCGTCAAGGGAAGGAGGAAGCCGGGCATGAAGATGGATGTAAAAGAGATTTGTAAAGCCCTGCATTTGGCGTACATCGCGGATTGATTCGAGGAGGTGACCTACGAGACCAAGGAACAGTTTTTGCGTGATGTGTTGGTGTTGGAGCTGTCGTTCCGTCAGAAAGCAAAACAGGCTCGATTGATCAAGAAGGCGAAGTTCCGGGAGTTGAAATGGCTCAAAGATTACGAATGGTCGGATCAGATTCATTGGCCGACCACGACCTCGAAGGAAGAACTTTGCGACCTTCGCTTTTTGGAGCAAAAACAGAACGTCCTGCTTTTAGGTTCGCCGGGAACAGGAAAAACCCATCTCGCCACCGCATTAGGATTAAAAGCGTGTGAACGGGGCCATGAAGTTCGGTTTTTCCGTGTCGCCGATCTTGTCGCCCAGCTCGAAGAGGCGTTAAAAGACGGCACCCTCGGACGGCTCAAACGGCAAATCGACACATGCGAGCTGTTGATTTTGGACGAACTCGGCTATGTACCTTTCCAAAAGCAGGGATCGGAAC
>NZ_JAILZV010000275.1 GCF_023512315.1 Anoxybacillus sp. | reverse complement strand
GAAGCAGATGCGGAAGGCATTCTAAACTACTTATATAAAAATACAGATTTACAAGTACCATATAACTTTAATATGGTCGCGATTCACAACCGACGGCCAAAACTATTAAGCCTTCCAGAACTACTAGATGCCTATATCGAACATCAAAAAGAAGTCGTCACGAACCGTTCTCGCTACGAACTAAAAAAAGCGCATCATCGCCAACATATCGTCGAAGGGCTGATGAAAGCATTATCCATTCTCGATGATGTCATCGCGACGATTCGCGCTTCGAAAGATAAGCGAGACGCCAAAGACCAACTAATTGCTCGTTACGATTTCACAGAAGCGCAAGCAGAAGCGATTGTCACCTTGCAGCTATATCGGTTAACCAACACCGACATTACGGCGTTACAACAAGAAGCGGAAGAGTTAGCGAAAAAAATTGCCGAACTAACGGCTATTTTAGCGAGCGAAAAAAAACTGTTGTCGGTCATTAAAACCGAGCTAAAAAAACTAAAAAAAGCGTATGCCGATGAGCGCCGAACGGTCATTCAAGAGGAAATAGAGGAAATTAAAATTAACCTAGAGGTGATGATTCCTGTCGAAGACGTCATCGTTACTGTCACAAAAGAAGGATATGTCAAACGGACGAGCATTCGTTCCTATACGGCATCGAACGGACAAGATTTCGGCATGAAAGAATCCGACCGTTTATTGGCGCAGCTAGAGATGAACACGACCGACGTGCTCCTTCTCTTTACGCGCAAAGGCAATTATATTTATTGTCCTGTCCACGAACTACCGGACGTTCGTTGGAAAGACATAGGACAACATCTTTCCAACATCGTGCCGTTAGACAGGGACGATGACCTCATATCCGCCATTTCCGTCCGCGATTTTGACCAGCCACTTGATCTTCTCTTTATTACAAAGCAAGGAATGGTCAAACGAACGGAGGTAAAACAATATAAAGTGCAACGGTACGGACGCCCGCTCGTTGCAATCAACATAAAGGAAAATGACGAAGTAGTAAACGTCTACGTCACCGACGGCAAAAACGACCTATTTATTGTGACGCACCAAGGATACGGGCTTTGGTTTGGGGAAGAAGAAATTAGCACCGTTGGCGTGCGCGCTGCCGGAGTGAAGGGAATTCAACTAAAAGAAGAGGACTTTGTTGTCGCTGCGTCTCCTGTTCGCAATGTAGATTCGACAGTAGTGGTGATTGCGACCCAACGCGGAGCAGTCAAAAAAATGGCGCTTCATGAGTTTGACAAATCGTCGCGCGCGAAACGTGGGCTTGTCATGCTTCGGGAATTGAAAACAAATCCACATCGCATCGTTGCTGCGCTTGTACTAGAAAACGACAGCGGCCATGTCATTGTACGAACGGAAAAAGGCGAAACGGAAGCGGTTGATATTGCGACATGGAAACGTTCCGACCGCTACAGTAACGGCACTTTCATTATCGACAGCGAAGAAGCAGGTGAAATAAAAGAAATGTGGTTACGTATTCACAACTGAAGGAAATCCATATATAATAAGGGTAGTTTTGGTTGTATATGAAAAACGTTGACAGGAGAAGAGGGGATTTTCGTGCGATTTAAACGACAAGAAGCATTCCGCTACCAATTTGGACAACCGCTCCCTTGTACGTTCCGTATTGTGCGTATTGATAATAAAGAGATCGAAAGCGACAAAGGGGCAGCGGAAATTCATGATATTAGTCCGAGAGGAATGAGAATTAAAACATCTCTCGACATTCCCCCTCGTCCGCGAGACATCCAGATCGAAGTGACGTTTATGCTAAATGATGTCGAGTTTAGTTTTATCGGATCATTAGTATGGCAACGAAAAACAAATGGCGATTATTGTTACGGATTGCAACTGCTTCTTTCTTTCCAGCAAGAAGAAATATTAATTCGCGAAATTAAACGATACGCTGTGCTCCACAACAGCCGGAAATAAAAACGCAAGCGGTATTTTCACTGCTTGCGTTTTTACATTTTTGTGACCATGTATTTTTTGATTGACCAACATGTATATACAAGTTAAAATGAAACTGTAACATGTATATACATGTCTTTGTAAGCGCTTGGTAGCGTCAAAAAATCTATGAAAAGTAATCACGGGCTTCCTTTTGAAGGAAAATGAAGGAGATTGTGTAAAGGGA
>NZ_JAILZV010000274.1 GCF_023512315.1 Anoxybacillus sp. | reverse complement strand
CGGAAACAATTTTTTGCATCAAATTTGGGAGTGTGGTATGCTTGTGCATAGAGAGCACCTCCTAGGTTTGTTTGTGTCGTTACTTACATTCTACAGGAAAGGTGCTCTTTTTTCTATGCTTTTTATGGATATTATTGGTTAATCAACACGACTGGGTGCAGGTAATAATCATAAAAAGGGATTTATAGATCATACCCCCATAGAACTAGCAACAAAATCAAAATCGACTTCAACCCATCACGGATTCAGGATTTTTTTAAAAACAGAATAAATATATTGAATTATTTTTGATATAAATGTTATCATAGGATATAGAATCTATATTATACAATAAATTCTAGGAGATTGGTTGGATGGGTAGGAAAAAAACTCTTTTACTAATCACTATTCTATTTATTGGTATTGTATGGAGCCCTTATTCCCTCAATGTGAAACGTGCTAATGCTAACACTGCTGGCACTAAAGCAGAGGAAAGGAAGTTGGATTTCTATTCTTCGGAAGACATAACTCCAGTAATAAAAAGTATGAAGAATGACAATAAGGACGACTCAATAATCAAAGAAAAACAATTTCTAAACGAGGGAAAAATTAAGGTAGAGTGGAAACAGGCAAATAAAGAAAATAAGGTTACTAATCAAGAATCTACGGATATTGCTTATAGTGTTAATGAAGTAAAAAAGAGTCCCGAATTGCAAAAATCCCTACATGATGCTCTTATTGACGGCAAAAAAGTCTATCTTTATGGCGGGTTAACTTTTGATGAATACCGACAATTGCTCAATATAGACGAAATAACTATTGACGCCTCCAAAGAAAATAGTAAACCAATGAAAGTACATTTTGGAAATGAAAAGAAAAAAGGCTCGAAAAAAGAAAATCCTCATAGTTTAGCATGGAAAGATGAAGATGTCCATGACATTATTGGTTATACCATTAAAGATGTTCCTCAAAAGTTATTTGTATCTGACATTAATGTGTCAAGCAAAAATGGAACATTAACACCAACAACAAAACAATATATTCAAGAGATTTTAAATAGTTTAGTTATCACTGTAGAAAGCACAACAGAAGAAGAACCGAGAATTACGTCTTTTAACTTTTTAAGAAAAAATGCTGCCAAAGCAGACTCTAAAATAGTAAAAAGTGACGGTACTTTTTCAGCTAGTGCATATTATAATAGTTTATTATTAGGGAGAATATATACGGACTGGTATTTAAAGCAAAGCTACGATGAATCGGACGGTATGTATGATTACTTTACCGTAGAAGATTATACGCAAATGCAGGGATATAACGGGGATATCCATCCTACCTTAAAGTAGACCACGATATTCCTTATGATAGTGACCATATTTATGACTGGGATCCTGATGATGATAGTGACAATCCTTATAAACATTAGCATTGGATTCCCTTGGTCAATATCCTTTTCTTTCAACCTAGGTGGAGAGCCTACTGTAGATGAAATAGGTAGTTTAAATTATGATTATGGACGTTGGGAAATTAAAAACGGTATCGGAGGTTCTTTAAAAAACGGAGACATCTTTAAACCTACAACTTCTTGGAAATCATCTGGAACATATGCTTCCATGGATATTAGACATTGGTGTAACTTCACGGAAGTCTCAGGAAACATGATAGCCCAAGCCTATCATAAATTAGATGTTGACTATGACTACACTACTCCTGTTCAATAATCTTTATGAGAAAGATGTGACATTTATGAAAAATCAAGACAAAAGTTTAATGTTAGTATTAGCCCTAGTAGCAATTGGTATCTTTTATGTAGGTTTTCAGCTATACCAAATTAATGACACACTAAAGGAATTAGTAGGTGTAATAAATAATAAGTGATTAAGGAGAGTTGAAAAACGGAAGGTTATCAACAGTCTGAGGCGGGGTGATCCGCCTTTTTGCATGGATTGACACACTGGAGATAATTTTGCACAAATTTTGCACGATACAAAAGGTTATATCGATACGATATGTAAGTAAACGTCAAATAGCCCCCACCTTTTGGAAGGTCGGGGCTTAGGGTATTATTTAGTTAGCTGATGAAAAGCAATACATGAAACAGGGAGTGTGGTTGACTAAGGAAGCATTTGATCCAATGCGTGCTTGTCTGACAAATCCATATTGGGAAGCTTCTCAAAAAGATAGCGAAGGTAG
>NZ_JAILZV010000273.1 GCF_023512315.1 Anoxybacillus sp. | reverse complement strand
TTGTTATGGCTGACCAATCCTTTTTACAAATACTTTATTGAGAGTGAAATGTTTACTTGTTAAGTTGCGTATATAGTCTTCATACTCTCACCCAACTTCTTCTCAAAAAACATCCATGAGCAAGTTTTGCTCACCACCCACGCATGAAAATAACCGCTCATGGATTCGTTATTTTCACAGAAAAATAGCTGATTAGCTATTCTCAATTTACCAAAAATAGAAAAGAAAAAAATCCGTATTTTCCGCCAATTTTTTGGCGAAAATCCGCATTTTCCTCAAAATAAATGACAGACCTGAATCCGTGATGGATTGAAATCGACTTTGATTTTGTTGCTAGTTCCATGGATGCATGATCGATCAAACCCTTTTTATGCTTACTGCCTATACCATCTTTATTTTTAGAAATGAAATAAATCTCTTTTTTGGGTATATAAACCAAAAAAGAGACAAAAAAGTACAGGAAGTGGCGTTTGAATGTCGCATGATCGTGATACAAGGCAATCACATCGCTCATACGAATGTGGTCGTATCCTTCTAAGCGCACCCAATAGCTTTCGACTTCATAATCAGGAACGAGCATCAGCTTTCCATTTCGTTCCATCATTTGTTCTGTCGCTTGGGGGACTTGAACGTACGTGTACGTTTTTTCCATCGATCTCTACCATCTGTGCAAGACATAACTCATACATTTGTACTTTAACCGTTCATCCAGTCTTGTTTGATAGAGCAAGTAGCCAACGATAGCAGACCCTGCACTCGGGGTAATGCATTCATCTGTCAATACAAACCGAATCGGAAAATCTTTCATCATATTCACCTACTTGATGAAAAGTTGTCAACGTCGTTTTCCCTTATCGTACCAACGGTTTGCATCCATTGTAAAGATGTTTTGTTGCGGATTCAGGAATCAATAAAGAGTGACTATTGTTAGCTATCTTGTAACAAACCAAACAGCTAACAATATAATAGCGATTCCTAGCCAAATTGCTGATTGTTTGTATTTATTCATATAGAACCACCTTTGTATTATTGGGTATTATCAAAAGTTTAACCTCCGCAATCACCGTTTTTCGTCGCGTTTCAACAGTTGGAAGAAAAAAGCCCTCTACTTCCGTTGTTTTTGACCATCATTCAGATAACAGCACTCAACATCAAAAACAAAGGGGCGGCAAGCTTGTTGTCTCAATTATTAGCCTGGTTGCTTCAAATAATCAAGTCCCAAATTATTTGTTTTGCACATTAGCTAATTATTTCGTATTGGAATATAATTACAAAATCAACCGTACGGTCTTTACATGGAGTGGCGGACATGTTAGGCTTGTTGCCTAGCGAAATAAGGTTCCTGCTCGCCCATTTCGCTAAAAACATGTCCGCAAAGGCTCCATGTCAAGCGTCATTACCTTCTCAATTTTTAAACGGGTAAGCACTAAAAATTAACTTTTTTATTCCCGAAAATTTTACATGAATCCACATATATTTTCATATTTAACATTTACAAATCAATTTATTAACAAGCTGAATACCATACAGTCGGTACATAAAGATAACAATCTAGATATACCCCACATCCCTTATCTTGTTTTATAAATGCCCATAATCCAATCCCTGCAACTGCTGAAACAAAGCTAGTTACCCATCCAGGTGGACTAAGAAAATACGAAATCGTTGCATTTAATGCAGCCACGCCCGCACCATATAATGTTATATTCTCTTTTAATTTCTCAACAAACTTATGCGACCAATACACTCTTAGCCCCCACCAAGTAAACTCCCAATCAAAGTTTCTACTTTTATCGATAGAATATGTTTGAAAATCTCCATTAGACTCGATTTTAGCAACAAATTTATTTCCATCCATAATTAAGTCAGAGCGATATTTACTTATTTGCATATTTGTATCTTTAATAATCTCTTCTACTTTTCTAACTTCTTCCTTAGTCAAAATGTCATTCGCTTCTTTCTTGATTTTAAATTTTTCCGATTTATAGTCTAGATAAACAAATGGATCAGCCTTAGAAATTAAACCTTCCATCGGCTGTTCCTCTGAGGAGGATTTAGCAAATGAAACAATTGGTGTTAACAGACCTAAAATCATAGTGAAAAACATAACTAAAATTATAGAACAGGCGTGTTGATTAACCAATAATATCCATAAAAAGCATAGAAAAAAGAGCACCTTTCCTGTAGAATGTAAGTAGCT
>NZ_JAILZV010000272.1 GCF_023512315.1 Anoxybacillus sp. | reverse complement strand
TAAGAAAAGCGCAAAGCGCCCGCCTATCGGCGAAGATCGCACAAGCCCCACCGAGGAGGCTGTCGCCGCCGCAGTGTGGGGCGGAGCGATTGGAGCCGATGGCGCTTGGAGCTAGACAGCGCTCCACCTAATCGTAAAATTTTATACTTTCTTACCTTTCAAAAAAAGACGTCCTATTGTTTACAGGACGTCCCATTCATTTAAAATCGTTAATAATTGTTGCCTTGTTTGGTCAATTGTTCCGTTATTATCAATCACAGCATCGGCGTATGCTTTTTTTTCACTTAGCGGCAGTTGCGAACGAATGCGGGCAAGCGCTTCTTCTTGCGAAAAACCGTTCCGTTTCATAAGCCGCTCAAGCTGAATAGCATCGTCTACATAAACGACAATAATTTTATCGACAAAATGGGTGAGATTACTTTCAAACAAAAGGGGAATATCAAGCACGACGACCGGCTTCTTTTGAAGAATCTCATCCCGTTGTTCAAGCATTTTTTTTCGCACGGCTGGATGAACGATCGCGTTTAGCTGGTTTCGCTTTTCTTTGTCGTGAAAAATAAGCGCTCCTAATTTCGCTCGGTCGATTTCCCTATTTTCTTGCAGAACATCTTCTCCAAACGTTTCGACAATGCGAACGTACGCTTCTTCCCCTATGTTTACGACTTCGCGAGCGATCGTGTCCGCATCAACAACGGGAATGTTCCACGCTTTTAACATATTGGCTACTGTGCTTTTTCCACTGGCAATCCCCCCAGTTAATCCAATCGTTAACGCCATTTTCTCCCCCCTTTACTTTTGGCACTGCACACAATAATGCGTGCCGCGTCCAGCGACGGTCGTTTTTTGCACAGGGTGCCCACATCGTTTACATGGCTCTCCTTTCCGACCATACACAAATAATTGTTGCTGAAACGTTCCTGCTTTTCCTTCTGTATTCACATACGAACGAACGGTGCTTCCTCCGTGCTCAATCGCCTCTTCTAGCGTCGCCGCAATTTCGTGGTGAAGCTGTTCGATTTCTGCCGCCGTCAATGACGAAGCTAACCGCTCGGGGTGAAGCTGCGAGCGGAACAACGCTTCATCGACATAAATGTTGCCGAGCCCAACGACCACCGTTTGGTCTAGTAAGACGCTTTTGATCGTTCGAGTCGTTTTGTTTAGCTTATCCATGAGAAATGCTGGCGTAAATGCTGAGGAAAACAGCTCCGGTCCTAACTTTGCTAGCGGTAACTCTTTCTCTTCCTCTCCTGCCTTAAATAGATGCATCGTTCCAAACTTTCGCACATCGCGATACCGCAACTGCGTCCCATCGTGGAAATGAAAAATGACGTGCGTATGCGGTTCGAGTGGCTCGGAAGCAGGCGCTACACGATAGCGCCCTTCCATGCGCAAATGTGAAACGAGCACATAGTCATCTAGCAAAAATTTCAAAAATTTCCCGCGGCGTTCGATGCCGTGAATCGTTTGCCCTTGCAGCATTTCCGTAAACGTTGCGACGTCCGGCTTTTTAATGATATTCCCCCAAAATACTTCCACGCGTTCAATCGTTTTGTTAACGGTCAGCGGAAGAAGCGTGCGTTTCACCGTTTCCACTTCTGGTAATTCTGGCATGGTAAATCCCTTCCTTTACTTCGCGTCATACCATGTTGGTCCGTAATGATAGTCCACTTTTAACGGGACACGCAATTCGATGGCGTGTTCCATGACCTCTGGAACGATTTTCGTTAATCGTTCCACTTCGTCTTTCGGAGCTTCTAAAATGAGTTCATCATGCACTTGCAATAAAATTCGTGCGCGCATTCCTTCTTTTTGCAAGCGCTCTGCCAAATCAATCATCGCCTTTTTAATAATGTCTGCTGCACTTCCTTGAATCGGCGTATTCATCGCTGTCCGCTCGGCAAAACTGCGCAAATTGAAATTACGGCTCGTAATATCAGGCAAATAACGGCGGCGTTGCAAAAGCGTCGTCACATATCCCGTCTGCTTCGCTTGTTGCACAATGTCTTCCATGTATCGTTTTACCCCAGGGAAACTTGAAAAATATCGTTCAATAAATTGCGCTGCTTCTTTGCGGGAAATGTTCAAGTTTTGCGATAAGCCGTAATCGCTAATGCCATACACGATACCGAAGTTCACCGCTTTTGCATGACGGCGCATTTGCGGCGTTACTTCTTCTGCGCTGACGTGGAAAATATCCATCGCCGTTTTCGTATGAATGTC
>NZ_JAILZV010000271.1 GCF_023512315.1 Anoxybacillus sp. | reverse complement strand
CCGGTCTCCACCAAATCAGAAACAAAAGCCGGATATAACTATTTTGCTGTTTCGGATTTAGTCAAAGGCTGGTACGATGGAACAAAGCCGAACTATGGCGTCGTCTTAAAAACGGATGATGCGCAAGAAGCGACAGCTGCCCAAAAATTATTCTACTCAACGGAATGGAATAGTGCGGATGGGTCGCCATACGGAAAACCAAAACTCGTGATTTCGTACCGTTCGAAGAAGTTATTGGGCATTACGGATTACTGGACGTACACGCCGGATTTATTTAATGGAGAAGGAACCGCAGTAGTGAACGTGATTAACGGGAATATGGTCTATGATATTCCGGTTTTATCACTTCCTGGAAGAACGGATGCCTTCAACTTAAAAATGGTGTACAATAGCCGTTCCGACTTTGAAGATGTGTATGGATACCGCTGGACCTTCAGTGCTCAACGAAAACTCATTCCAAACAGCGATAAGACGATTGTGGAGTATATTGATGAAAACGGCACGCATTATCACTTCAATAAACAGCAATATGATACAGGCACTGCTTACTCGGCACCAGAGGGAACATTTTTTGAGTTTAACAGCACGCCAGATGGAGGATACACGCTCAAAGAGCCGGACGAAACGGTATATTATTTTGACTCCCAAGGCCGGAATACGAAAGTCGTCGACGAGAAAGGCAATACGATTTTGTACACATTTAATGGAACGACGAATCAAATCACGAAAATTAGCGAGCGCTACGGCTCGGAAACGACGGGACGCGATCTTTCTTTGGCGTATGATCCGACGACAGGACTGTTACAAAAAATTACCGATTTCCGAGGAACGGAAACGACCTTTACGTATGACAGCTTAAACGGGCACAATCGCTTGCGAACGATTACCTATGCGGCGAACCGGCCAGAGCATAAAACGATTACGTTCGATTACAATGATCAACAACAATTAATCGCGATTACGGACGGAAACGGAAATAAAGGAAAATTTGAGTATGATGATCTCAATCGAGTGTCGAAAATTATCGATCCTCGATCCGATACCATCTTTGCGCAACTCATGTATCCGTCGGTGAATGAAACCATTTTTACAGATGCCAATGGCGATCAGACGTATTACAAAAGCAATATTGATCAAGATTTAGCTACGGTCAATGTCGTTGAAATCATCGAAGACTACCAAGAGGAACATCCTTCAGTTACTCAATACGTTTGGGAAAATAATAGAATTAAGACCGTCATTGAACCAAATAAAGACATGGGAGAAGCGAATGGTCCAACGACCTCAGCTGAATATGATAGTAAAGGTAATTTAAAGAATCTCGTGTCACCGGATAACGAAAGAGAAGATAACTTCTATGACGACAAATCTAACTTAACGAGCTCAACGACCAGCTCTGGTTTGTCAGAGCAAAATGTGTACGACAGTGTCAGCAACTTATTATTCTCGACGAATCACGTAGGATTAACGGATTATTTTACGTATGACCGGTATGGAAATGCGGTGACAGAAGTCACTCCAACATCCACCTTGTACAATCCGGTAGTCAACGCGAATTTTGAGTCGGTTGGCACGAATAATTTACCGACGGACTGGCTTGTGCGCACGGGAAGCGAGTATGCGGTCAGTTCCGACCATGTATTTGGCACTCGCTCCGCCAAAATCACGTTGACGGGTACGGAAGGATCGCGTTATTACTATCAAGATGTGCCGATTAATATCACATTAGCGGACAAGACCTATACCGTAGCTGGATATATGAAAACCACGAACGTAACCGGTACAGGTGCACGAATTCGCGTTTATTTTAAGGATGTGAATAACCAATACATTAAAGATAATGCAGGGAATACGATTGTATACGGAAGTCCTTACGTGACAGGGACAAGAGAATGGATGCAGATTTCCCATTCCTTTACTGCACCAAGCAATACCGCTTACATTCATATCGAATGTATCTTTACAGGAGCAGGAACGGCTTATTTTGATGGCATTCAGTTAGATCAAGGGGCCATGGTAACCGAGTATGCTTCGAATGAAAACGTCAGTATGGAAGCTGGAAGTGGAACAACAATTGATAACTGGACGTTAAATGCCTTTGGTACAGGGGACGGCAGAACGACCGAGCAAGCGAAAGCAGGACAATATTCGGTAAAAATCAATGGAGTCAGCAGCGCGAGTCGTTATGTTGGACAGCTTGTTTCTGTTAGCGGGAAAAAAGATGATCCGCTCACGTTATCCGG
>NZ_JAILZV010000270.1 GCF_023512315.1 Anoxybacillus sp. | reverse complement strand
AACATGTGGAAAGGCTATGGGCTCGTATTGTTATCGGCAACGGGATTTGCGTTTATTCCCATCTTTGCATTATATGCATATGACAGCGGCGTCGCTGTGACGACCTTGCTGTTTTTGCGTTTTGCATTCGCCGCACTGTTCTTTTTTATGTATTTATGGTTTAAAAGGAAAGACTGGAAAGTATCGTGGTCCCAGCTATTCTATCTATTTTTATTGGGTGGCTTCTTCTATACGATGCAATCTTCGTTTTATTTTCATGCCGTCAAGTATATTCCATCATCGCTCGCTGCTTTGTTGCTTTATTTAAACCCGATATTTGTCGCTGTTTTTTCGTTTTTCATCAATCAAGAAAAGTTGACGAAACGAACCATCATAGCCATTGCGATTTCTTTTGCAGGCATGTTGCTCGTGCTAGGGGCCCCAGGAGGCAAAATTCACCTTCTTGGCATCGCATTAGCCGTTGGAGCAGCAATCATTTACTCGGTTTATATTATCGTAGGAAATAAAGTGACTACACACGTTCCACCGATTACAGCAAGTGCCTACATCGCGCTCTTTGCCGCTTTGTCTTTTTTTGTGTGGGGAACTGGTTCCGGCACGTTACATTTCCAATTTGACGTGAAAGGGTGGCTTCCGATTATCGGAACATCATTGGTTTCGAGCGTTTTAGCGATGCTGACGTTTTTTTCTGGAATGAATATTATCGGTCCGACAAAAGCAGCGATTTTAAGCATGCTGGAGCCGGTAATAACGTTTCTCCTATCGATGATCTTTTTGCGAGAACACATGTCTTTTATCCAAATGATCGGCGGACTGGTTGTGTTAAGCGGCGCTACGCTCGTTGCCATGGGAAAGGAACAACATAATAAGAAAAAAGAAAAAGCGACCTCCATCAGCGCATGAAGGAGGTTTTTTCCACAACAGCAGGAATATTGAACACGATTATCTAATTCTAATAATATGTCTGCATGGTAGCGAGGAGGAATAAAAAATGAGAAAAGCGATTGTTCTTGGTGCATCCGGTGGGATGGGATATGCATTGGTCCAAGAATTGGCAGCAAGAAAGATGCATGTTAAGGCCTTTGCACGTTCACAAGGTAAGTTGCAACAATTGTTTGGAACGATGGCGGATGTAGAAATGTATACAGGAGATGTATTTCGGCAAGACGAACTGATAGAGGCATGCAAAGATGTTGACCTAATCTTTCATGCGGTCAACATCCCTTATCCTGAATGGCCTAAGGGTCATCCAGCAATAATGGAAAATGTTCTAAAAGCCGCGGAAAAGAATGGAGCAAAGGTTGTTTTTGTAGACAACATTTATGCTTATGGCCGAAGCCCAGGGATAAAGGTAACAGAGGATACACCTAAAAATCCTCACACGAAGAAAGGGAAAATCCGTTTACACCTGAATAACATGCTTAAAGAGGCGCATCAGAGAGGAGTTCCCACTCTTATTTGTCATTTCCCGGATTTTTATGGACCTAATGCAGAAAACACCTTAATGCATTTCACCTTAAACAGTATACTCTCTGGTAGAAAAGCCCAATATGTGGGTCGTATGGATGTGAAACGGGAATTTATCTATACTCCTGATGGAGCCAAGGCGATGGTGGAGCTATCCCTCCGTGAATCCGCGTATGGAGATAGTTGGAATATCCCTGCTCACGATGTCATTTCCGGACATGAAATTATAGAAATTGCCAGAAGAACTACCGGGTATTCCAAGAGAGTCTCTACAGTAGGTAAGAGAATGATTGCATTTTTAGGGCTTTTTCATCAAGGAATGAAAGAAATGGTGGAGATGATGTACCTTAATGAGGAACCGGTGGTACTAAACGGAGAAAAATACGAGCGGGAAATCGGTCCCTTGCCAAGAACCCCATATGAAGAAGGAATCCAACGAACCATCGAACATATGAAACAGAAAAAGTAGTTATAAAAGCTGAACTGTAACGAGAGAAATATGTTAAACGAGGAACGATT
The DNA here is from genome assembly GCF_023512315.1 of Anoxybacillus sp. Lineage (GTDB taxonomy): Bacteria > Bacillota > Bacilli > Bacillales > Anoxybacillaceae > Anoxybacteroides. Next base: position 305 of record NZ_JAILZV010000270.1, on the reverse strand, counting down.
GTGAGAAAAAAACATCAGCTGCTTAGGCACCACTGACCGAACAGCTGATGTTGTTACTAAAACAATTTCGCCTTTGGTTGCTTAAGCATCCGAAACATCGGCAACATCACAAAAATGCCGACCACAAAAAGCACCGCTGACATTTGGTAGATTGAAACGAGCGAAAACTGTTCTTTTAACACCCCTGCTAAGCTCATCGTCGTGACCATCGCTCCCATGAATAGCGGGGTCAAAATGCCGTTGACCCGTCCGACAAATGCTTCTTCCGTATGGTTCATGACAATTGTATTCACGCCAATATGCAG
>NZ_JAILZV010000269.1 GCF_023512315.1 Anoxybacillus sp. | reverse complement strand
TCGGTGTGATGCGCTCCGTCCCTTCTTTCGGCGGCGCATTGATCGGCTTCATTGAGCTTACCCACGCAGAACCAAGCCGTGCTTGGTTCGGGAGCCTCCTCGGTGGACTCGTGCGCTCTTCGCCGATAGGCGGGCGTTTTGCGCGTTTCTTAATAAAAATCAATTTTTTTCAAAAAATAACTATTTGCATGTATAGATTTTCCTCTTTCTGTTCAGAATGGTTGCTGAGGTGATGAACATGAGAGAGGAAGAAAAGAAACAACCTTCTCTACGAAAACCAAGTTTGAAGCGTGCGTTGCGCAAGCGTTGGGTATTTCCGGCTATTTATTTAACAAGTGCCGCTGTAATTTTAGCGGGAGTGCTTTGGTTCCAGCAAAGCAAGGATGTACAGCCGAAAGACGAGTATCAGTATGGCCAAGAAGGGACATCGTCTAAACAAGAGGAGTCCATTCCGGTCAATGAAACAGTAGAACATATCGCGATGCCGGTGCTCGACCCGAACGCGGTCGAAATTAAAACACCGTTCTACGACTATGCCGCATCGAAAGAAGAACAAGAAGCAGCTCTCGTCTTTTATAATAATACGTATCATCCAAACCGCGGCATTGACCTTGTGATGAAAGATAATCGGCCGTTTGACGTCACTGCTTCGTTAAGCGGAACGGTGGCGAAAGCAGAAAAAGACCCGATTTTAGGCTATGTCGTCGAAATCGACCATAACAACGGCGTCTTCACCGTCTATCAATCGCTTGCAAGCGTTGAAGTAAAAGCAGGCGATGCCGTGAAACAAGGTCAAATCATCGGCAAAGCTGGACAAAGCGCCTTTAACAAAGAAGCAGGCACGCACGTCCATTTTGAAATTCGAAAAAACGATCAGCCGGTCAACCCGCTAGACTATGTCGATAAACCAGTCACATCGTTGACAGAGTCGAACGCATCCGACGAAAACGCAACAAACGAAAAACAAAGCGAAAACAACCATAACACGCAAACGCAAGAACCGTCCGACGATCAATCGACAGATGACGGCAACACACAAGACTCTTCGTACAACACGCCAGACTCTTCGATTGGCATGGCGAAAGCGTAACGACCCGCAGCATCAAGCACGAACGCTTGGTGCTGCTTTTCTTTTTTTGCAAAAAACGCTCGCTTCTTCAATATTTTTGGCATATATGTACCAATTGCTTAATAAACTGTTACAAACTTATCAACTAGCGGGAGTGTTTGAGGTGGGGATCGTCCATCGCGCAAAAATAAAGCCGAAGACGTTTTTCAAATGAACAAGAAGAAGTGCTTTTGATCACCGACGAAACGAGTCTCATTTCACACTTCTCACATCCAACTTAGGGAGGGCGAGTGGTGTGCACGATTACATCAAAGAGCGTACTATCAAGATTGGAAAGTATATCGTGGAGACGAGGAAAACCGTTCGCGTCATCGCGAAAGAATTTGGCGTTTCCAAAAGTACCGTTCATAAAGACTTAACCGAGCGGCTGCCGGAAATTAACCCAGAGCTGGCGAATGAAGTGAAGGAAATTCTTGATTACCATAAATCCATTCGTCATTTGCGCGGGGGGGAGGCGACAAAGAAAAAATATAAAAAAGAAACGATCCAATAAATTTTTCTTCCTTGCTTTTTTTCTTCATAAAAATAGTATCAGATTCCGACGAACGTATGATAAAATAACTAATTAGGAGCAATTCGATGGATGGAAAGCAAGGAGGAGCTTATACATGTTTGCGAGAGATATCGGAATCGATCTCGGTACGGCGAACGTACTCATTTATGTCAAAGGCAAAGGAATCGTGCTCAACGAACCATCCGTTGTCGCGATTGATAAAAATACAAACAAAGTGCTCGCTGTCGGCGAAGAAGCAAGACGAATGGTCGGGCGTACCCCTGGGAATATCGTTGCCATCCGGCCGCTGAAAGACGGCGTCATCGCAGACTTCGAAATTACGGAAGCGATGCTGAAACACTTTTTAAATAAGCTCGATTTAAAAGGCTTTTTCGCCAAGCCGCGCATTTTAATTTGCTGCCCGACAAACATCACGTCCGTGGAACGCAAAGCGATTAAAGAAGCAGCGGAAAAAAGCGGCGGCAAAAAAGTATATTTGGAAGAAGAGCCAAAAGTAGCAGCGATTGGTGCTGGCATGGACATTTTCCAGCCGTGCGGAAATATGGTTGTCGACATTGGCGGTGGCACGACCGATGTTGCCGTCCTTTCGATGGGCGATATTGTCACCGCCACTTCTATTAAAATGGCTGGGGACAAGTTCGATATGGAAATTTTAAACTACATTAAACGCGA
>NZ_JAILZV010000027.1 GCF_023512315.1 Anoxybacillus sp. | reverse complement strand
TCCGACATGTTCGTCATCCTCTTTGTAGATTTTTATCACTTTTTTTCCTATTTTATCACAGTTTGCTGATAGATGATAACCATTATTTATTCTTCCTCGTTTAAACGGACTAAAATAACATCTGCACCAATTTTTACAATGTTGCGCCATGGAATAATTGTTTCTTCTTCTCTGCCGAACAACCCAAGTACTTTTCCTGCTCCTAAAATAATGAGCGACTCAATTTGTCCTGTTTGTAAATTAATATCAATATCCCCGATATTCCCTAATTTTTTCCCGTTCGCAACATTCACAACATCTTTCGTTTGAAATTCAGAAATTTTCACCATTAGTATCCTCCCGCTTTCCTCGTTTATTTCACTATATGATTTATTCGCTATGACCTTTCCGAAAAAAAGAGCTGTCCGCGACGGAACAGCTCGTTACACTTGAATATTTTTATTCATTTGGCGGATGGCCGCTTTTTCTAGGCGTGACACTTGCGCTTGCGAAATGCCAATTTCCTCGGCCACTTCCATTTGCGTTTTTCCTTGAAAAAATCGTTTGCGAATAATCATTTTTTCCCGTTCGTTCAACCGACGAAGTCCTTCTTTTAGCGCAATTTCTTCAATCCATTGGCTATCGCGATTTTTTTCGTCGCTTAGCTGGTCCATCACATAAATCGGGTCGCCACCATCGTTATAAATTGGCTCAAATAAGGAAACCGGGTCTTGAATTGCATCAAGCGCAAACACTACTTCCTCATGCGGCACGCCAAGGACATTCGCGATTTCTTCCGCAGTTGGCTCTTTTGCCGTTTCCCCCATCAATTTTTCCCGTACTTGTAGCGCTTTGTAGGCGATATCACGCAACGAACGTGACACGCGAATTGGATTGTTGTCGCGCAAGTACCGCCGAATTTCACCGATAATCATCGGTACGGCATACGTAGAAAATCGAACATTTTGGCTTAAATCAAAATTATCAATTGATTTCATAAGTCCGATACAACCGACTTGAAACAAGTCATCGACAAATTCCCCACGGTTATTGAAACGCTGAATGACACTTAACACGAGGCGTAAATTTCCGTTAACAAGCTTTTCCCTTGCCTCTAAATCCCCTTCATGCATTCGTTTAAACAGCTCACGCATTTCTTCGTTTTTCAATACCGGAAGCTTTGATGTGTCTACACCACAAATTTCTACTTTGTTTCTTGTCAAGTCTTTCCCTCCCATCAGGAGATGCTGTCAAAGTTCAGTATCTCCTGCGGAAGGAAAAATATGCACTACATCATTTTATTAAACTCTTTGCGCAGCCGCTTAATGATTCGCTTCTCTAGCCGCGATATATACGACTGCGAGATGCCAAGCAAGTCAGCAACGTCTTTTTGCGTTTTTTCTTCTCCGCCGGAAAGGCCGAAACGGAGTTCCATAATTTGTTTTTCGCGATCGCTTAACTGGCGGAGCGCATTTAATAAAAGATGGCGGTCAACATCTGCTTCTAAATCTTTTGTAATAACGTCATCTTCCGTACCTAGTACGTCGGACAAAAGCAGTTCGTTTCCATCCCAATCGATATTGAGCGGCTCGTCAAATGACACTTCCGAACGTACTTTATTGTTGCGACGTAAATACATTAATATTTCATTTTCAATGCAGCGGGAGGCGTAAGTCGCTAATTTAATTTTTTTCTCTGGATTAAAAGTGTTTACTGCTTTAATAAGCCCAATCGTACCGATGCTAATTAAGTCTTCGATGTTAATACCGGTATTCTCGAATTTTCGTGCAATGTAGACTACAAGGCGTAAATTTCGCTCAATGAGCATTGCCCGTGCGGTTTCGTCGCCAGATGGAAGCTTTTGGAGCAATAACTCTTCTTCTTCTTTTGTCAGCGGCGGCGGTAACGCTTCACTCCCGCCGATGTAATAAATTTCATCTGTTTTTATGCCGAGCTTTCGTAATAATTTGTACCATAAATAAATGATGCGGAGTTTCCATTTCCCCATAAAAATCCCCCTTCTAAATTATCGGAAAATGCGTATGATATAGTAAAAACTTATGAGGCAGTAAGGCGCTTTCCGGTTTGAATCATTTTTGGATGCACGATGCATTGATACTCTCCATCGGTAGATAAGTCCGCTTCGTTCAATCCAACGAGCCCTTTCGTGACCTCAATCCACTGCGATTCGTAATAAATCGTCACTCGGTCGGGTTGAATCGCCCATAAAAATCGCTGCGTTTGCCCGATTCCTCGATAAGGAATGAGGCGCAGCCGAGTTGCCCATTCTTTCCATCGTTCGTCGTCAAGCCACGTAAAATCATTTCGTTCATTCATGCACGCTAGCAATTCATTCGGTAACATACCTTTCATTGCACTTGCGTTAACAATCATCACAGGCGTTTTTGTTAGCGGGTCATATAGCTGATTGCCGCTGTCAATCAATCCTTTTAAAGAAAGGGACGTTTCTTGGAATGTCAATACAACATTCACGATATGTTCGAAACGAAGTTTTTTTTCCCGAACGGCATTCATCCTTTTTTGCGAAAATACCCATAACGCCGGAAAACCAATGAGTACAAACAACCAGCTGACCGGATCGCCTGTTCCGAGCGAATACGTCGTAAGCATTCCACTTATGACGATGTTGGTTTGTAGCAAATAATGAACCGCAATCAGCCCTCCCCCGACCATAAACGTAGCAAGATAAAAAGTGAATAAGTTCTCGAAGAAATAGCGAAATCGTTTAAATCCGAACGAAGCGAGTACGATAAGAATAGAGAAAAGCAGTTTCATCAGTGGCTGTTGGACATATGGCGAAAATGGCGTAAACAGCAATAGTACGATAAGCGAGCCAATGAAAGCGCCGGCTGTTAATCTCCACCACCTTACTTCCCGCTTTAAAATAATGGCGGTCAACCAAAGCAATAGCCCATCAAAACATACGTTCAACAACCAAATGACATCTAGATAAATTGTCAAACGAATAGCCTCCCTCGGCCAAGCAAAGCCAAGCAATTTCTGAAAATAGTATATAGTACATCTTACTGGAAAGTCTGTCAATTCATGATGGAGAAAAAGCAAATTTTTTGTCTAAAAAAAACGAAAAAAGAGGCATGAATCATAACGATTCATACCTCTTTATTTGGAACCAGTCGCCTCCGCTTTTCGGTGTTGTCTAGCTGCGAACTAACATCCTCCTCCGCGTCCGCTTTCTCCGTCCGACGTGCACGCACGTCTCCGTCGAAAGCTTGCGCTTCCGTCGGATGTTTCCTTGGCTCTCGCCAAGGACCGTTCTCCGCTTTTCGGTGTTGTCTAGCTGCGGCTCCTAGCTGCTCGGGGTCAAATAACCTTCCCCCTCGAGGTGACGAGCACCTCTCCGGGGGAAGAACATTCGCCCCGTCGCAGCTGAACAGTCGCCTCCGCTTTTCGGTATTGTCTAGCTGCGGCTCCTAGCCCCTCGAGTCGCTTCAGTCCTGCTGCGGCGGCAACAGCCTCCTCGCAGGCCTTTCGCTCTCTTCGTGGCTGAACAGTCGCCTCCGCTTTTCGGTGTTACCGGCGGCGGTTGCGATTGCGGAGAAATGCTGGAATGTCTAACGGATCTTCGACTTGTGTCGAACGAACGGTATAATCTTGAGCTGGCTCCTCACGTTTTTCTCTCTTCACGCCAACTGCTGGTTTCGGTGTTGCCACGCCGGTGCGAAGCGGTCTAGTTGATTGTCCTTCATTTTCACTAAATCCAGTAGCAATAACGGTAACGATAATTTCATCTTTTAAATTCTCGTTAATCACCGAGCCAAAAATCATATTCACGTCTTGGTCAGAAGCGGAAGCAACGATATCGGCTGCTTCTTGCACTTCGTATAAGCTTAAATTCATGCCGCCTGTAATGTTCATTAACACACCTTGAGCGCCATCAATGGACGTTTCTAATAATGGGCTTGAGATTGCTTTTTTCGCCGCTTCAGCCGCACGGTTTTCCCCGCTAGCAATTCCGATTCCCATCAACGCTGAGCCTTTATTCGACATAATCGTTTTTACGTCAGCAAAGTCTAAGTTGATAAGTCCTGGAACTGCAATTAAGTCAGAAATACCTTGCACCCCTTGGCGAAGCACGTTGTCCGCTTCTCGGAACGCTTCAAGCATTGGTGTGTTTTTATCGACAATTTCCAACAGGCGATCGTTTGGAATGACGATTAACGTATCGACTGCCTCTTTCATTGCTGCAATTCCATTTGCTGCTTGCATCGCCCGTTTCCGGCCTTCAAACGTGAATGGACGTGTCACAACGCCAACCGTTAGTGCCCCTAAGTCACGTGCGATTTGCGCGATGACCGGTGCTGCACCGGTCCCTGTTCCACCGCCCATCCCGGCCGTGACAAAAACCATGTCTGCTCCCTTTAACGCTTCCTCAATTTGCTCTTTGCTTTCTTCCGCAGCTTTTTTTCCCACTTCTGGATTTGCCCCTGCTCCTAATCCGCGCGTCAATTTTGCGCCAATTTGCAATTTGATTGGAGCTTTGGACAAATTCAAGGCTTGCGCATCGGTGTTGACCGCAATAAACTCTACACCTTGTACGCCATGTTCTATCATTCGATTTACAGCGTTGTTTCCGCCGCCGCCAACACCGATGACTTTAATCGTTGCTAACTGATCAACTGTAGTGTCAAACTCCAACATGACAAATCCTCCCAATAATTCGATCTCTATTCAAAGAAATAGCCGAAAAATTTTTTTACTTTTTGTCCTAAATTCTCTTCTTTTTCTTTTGGCTTTGCTTTTGCCGGCTGTTGTTTTACCGGTCGCTTTTCCGGCGCTTCGACCGTTGCTGCTACGGGAGTGCGACGCCCTTGTAACTTTGCTTGACGATAGGCAAACTTAATTAAGCCGACTCCTGTCGTATATTGTGGGTCGCGGACGCCGATATAATCAGGAATTGCGACGCGGACACTGCTTCCTAACACAACTTGGGCTAATTCTAAAATTCCTGGCATGTTCGCAACGCCTCCTGTCAGCACATATCCGCCTGGCAAGTCCCGAAATCCGAGTTTACGAATTTCTTGATAGACAAACTGAAAAATTTCTTCTAGCCTTGCTTCAATAATATCAGCAAGCTCTAATTGCGTAAACTGTTGATGCTGGTCTGTACCGATGACTGGAACACTGAACACTTCTTCTTCCGATGCAAAATCGTAAAACGCATGTCCGTGTTTTAGCTTAATTTTTTCCGCATCTTCCGTCGATGTCCGTAACCCAATCGAAATATCTTTTGTAATGTGGTCGCCACCGACTGGAAGCACAGAGGTCGCTTGCAAAAATCCTTGCTCAAATACGGCAACGGTCGTCGAACCGCCGCCAATATCGACTAAAGCAACCCCTAAATTTTTTTCATCTTTCGATAACGCAAGGGAACCAGCGGCAAGCGGTTGCAGACAAATATCGCTAATCTCTAGCCCTGCCCGCTCTACGCAGCGAAGTAAATTATGTAAAACCGTTTTTGCACCTGTAATCATTGTTCCTTCCATTTCTAACCGTACGCCGAGCATGCCACGCGGATCGTTAATGCCGTCTAATCCGTCGACGATAAATTGTCGCGGAATGACCCCGATAATTTCCCGATCTGGCGGAATGGACACGACTTGAGCCGAATCCATCACGCGGGCAACATCTTCATCGGTAATTTCACGATTTTCACTAGAAACGGCGACAATGCCATGGCAATCATGGAGTTGAATATGATTTCCATTCACGCCAACAACGACACGCTGAATCGTAAGCCCGATCATTCGCTCTGCTTGGTCGATTGCGCGTTTAATGGATTGCACCGTTTCATCTATGTCAACAATGGCTCCTTTTTTGAGCCCTGCGGATTTCACATTACCGATGCCAATAATATTTAGTGATTCATTCAACATTTCTCCGATAATAACCTTAACACTGGATGTACCGATGTCAAGACTAACAATGATTTCATTGCTGTTCATTCTTTGGCACCCCCTTCTAACAAACTCCATCGACTCGGTCGAACAGCGACGAACAAGGTTTGTTTCATATATTCAACATGCTGACAAGCATTCCCTTTTATTTCACCTAACTTTTTTGCCGCCTCTTGAGCCAATTGGCTAGCAAAATTCGGCGAATGACGGCGATATTTTGAAAGAGCCGTACACCGAAAGCAAATACGGCTGCTAAATACAAGTCTACACCAAGATGCACACCGAGAAAAGCTAAACTTGCAGCTAAAATAATATTAAAAAAGAAACCGGTCAAAAACACGCTTTCGTCGTACACGTGTTGCAAATGTGCACGAATGCCGCCGATTAACGTATCTAACGCTGCCAGCACCGCGATGGACAAATAGCTTGAATATTCTTCTGGAATGCGCCAATTCGTTAACCACCCTAGCACAATGCCAACGATAAGACCGATAAATGGGAGCCACATCTCTATTCTCCCCCCTTTTCGGTACTACTCGTTTCCATATAGCGAACACGCCATTTTTCCTCGGATTGTGGAATGACAACGGTCGATATCGGTTCTGAAACGGTAAGTTGTAAATTTTCAATCACAAAATCATCAAAAAGCGGCGACACTTTTAAATGATGATGTAACGTTGCGACGTCATCAACAATGATTTTGACTTCGAGTGGAAACGAAGCAATTTTCACATTTCCCACTTTCGTCAAACCGTTCACATCACGAATGGCCGTTGTATTCGTCAACCGCGTATTCGCAACGGCAATTTCTTTTGCTCCGTACTCATTTAGTTCGTTGATCAACCGATGTAATAATTCCGGAGATACGGTACGTACAACCGGCCCTACATAACTTTCCGGATAAAATGGTTCAATTGTTAAAATAAGTCCCGGACCTTGAACCGCTGTCTGTCCTGCTTCTTCTTTTAATTCAGCAAGCGTTTTTTTTAATGCTGCTTCTTGGTCGGTCGAACGTGCTTGTTCGTAGGCCGCCAACTGGTCATCACTGCGGCGAATCTCCGATAAAAGCTGTTGTTGTAACTGCAATTCACGCTTTAAATCTTGGCGCAACTCCCATATATCACGTGTATCGCGCACCACTGGGTCTTTTGTCGACCGAATCTGAACGGCGAGCATCCCCCCGATAATGATGGCAATAAGCGTAAACTGAAACATTATTCTTTTTTGCAATGCGCCTCACCAATCTTTCTTCGATGTCACCTTCTACTATTTACTATGAAACACCGGATCGAAAACAAGCGACTCTTTGCTAGCGATTTTCACAACAATATGGTCGTCCACTAACTCGTCTTTCACCCCTCCAACAATGTTGAGCGCTGATGTGAGCACATGTGGGTCGCCGATTGCTGCGATGACAAATGGGGCGGCATGTTGCACGCCGTCCACCTCAATGACTGGGCCGTTACAAACAATGTATGAGCGGTGCGAGATGCGCTGCCCATTAATCGCTATCGCTTCTGCTCCGGAAATAAGCAACTCGTGAACGACTTTCCAGACATGCTGCTCGTGCACGATGTAGTTCGCCGCGTTTTGTTCGTTTGGAACATACGATGCGTCCGATAGCGTCACTTCGATTCCTTTTCCTTGTACTTTCACTTTTCCCGTGTACATGCGCAGCTGCTCAACTTCCTGTACAAGTCCAACATACGCCGTTTTTTCGTCTGCTAATTCTTTTTCACTATGCTGGAGCTGCTCTTGCTTTTGCAACAATCGATTTTTCAGTTTACTCGTTTCTTTTTGTGCTTGGATGAGCAATTGCCGATATTCGTATTCTTTTTGCCATTGCCGGTCGGTCACGTCCGGATGCCTTTGTTTTGTATGTTGATAAGAAAAGGAAAGCATAAATCCGAGCACAAGGAAAACAAAGGAAAGGATGACATCATTGCCCCTTATTTTTCTCATTGTCATCCCCCTTATAAGCTTTAAAATAGTTGCTTACTTCTAAATGAATAACACCTTTCACATTCGGATTTAGTTGCTTCACAATTTCAGGGTACAATCGCATTTTTTCGGCAAAATTCGGTACAGTTGCACTCACTTCAAATCCATCATTCATATAGACCGTGATATGGTATGGGTCGTATTTCGTTGGCGTATGATGAATTTCGGAAATGGCGTTTAGTATATAAGAAGGCAAATGCGCCAGTTGTCCAGCGAGTTCTTGAATCTTTTCTCCATCTTTCCAATTGACTAAAATCGGTGCATCGCTTAGTGCTATTTTCGGCTTGTTTTTCGTTAAAATTTTTCCGTTATCCAAAATCGGAAAAAACAATTGTTTTTCTTCAATGTAAGCGACCCGTGTCCGCTCTTTTATGTATAGGACAATCGTGTTCGGAAACTGCTTCTTGACTGTTACCTCCTTAATTTCTGGAAGCGACTCGATTGCCTGCTTTACTTGATCGGTGTTTATCCTCCAGAAGCTTGTCCGATTTGTTACACCGCTCGCTCGAACAATTTGTTGAACAGAAACGTGTTCGTTTCCTTTCACCTCGATATGTCGGACATTGCTTAACGGTGATTGAAAGTAAATGATGCATAAAATAAGCATAAAAAAGAAGATGATGTAGGCAGTTAGGCGGCGATTTACTTTTTGCCTGCGCCGCTGTTTCAGCTTCGGAACACGTTCTTCAAGAACGACCACTTTCCCTTTTTTCAACTCGCTCACCGCTTTCTCACGACAAACAATAAAACAAACGGCATTTGCTCATGCCGTTCTTAGAACAAGCTTATTTTTATTATAACATACTATTGAAAAAGAAGGTGACCTAATTTTTAGGACTTTCGACCAATGATTTCTACTTCCGTTTCTAAATGAATGCCATATTTTTGCTGAATCGTCTGCTTGACATAGGAAATTAAGTCTAATACATCTTTTGCTTTGGCGTTACCTGTATTCACGATGAAGTTCGCATGTTGCTCAGAAATTTTTGCTCCGCCAATCGCATAGCCTTTTAATCCAGCGGCTTCAATTAGTTGACCAGCGTAGTTTGGCAACGGATTACGGAAAATGCTTCCTGCACATGGGTAATTCCAAGGCTGTGTATCGCGCCGGTAATCTTTATTTTTTTGCATCACCGCCACAATCGCGTCACGCTCTCCTTTTTTCATTTGCAATACAGCGGCAATACAAATGCCCGGTCGTTTCGTCTGCAATACCGATGTACGATACGAAAATTCCATTTGTTCATTTGTTAGCCATTCCATCGTTCCGTCGGGAAATAAAATTTGCGCTTTTTTAACAATCCGTGACATGTCCGAACCGTGCGCACCAGCGTTCATATACACCGCCCCGCCGACCGACCCAGGAATACCACCAGCAAACTCTAGTCCAGACAGTCCTTGTTTGCTAATGACTGTTGCCAGTTTAATTAAAGGATAGCCTCCACCAACGGTCACTTCTTCCCCGTCAATCACTAGCTCATCTAATCCTTCCCCGATTTTAATGACTACTCCTTCGATGCCTCCGTCCGATACAAGTAAGTTCGAACCACGTCCAATCGCGCGCCACGTGACTTGGTGTTTGCGCACAATGTCCATCACTTTCCGTAAGCTTTCTATGCTGTTTGGTTCGACAAATATATCGGCAGGCCCGCCTATTTTCATCGTTGTATGTTGGGAAAGCGGCTCGTTTTCTTTCACTTTTCCTACGTTAGCTTCCATCAATTGTTTGAGCAATGTCTGCACGAACATTCTCCTTTCTTACGGTTTTCTATCATCGTATGTGCTTTTTTTCTTCATGTCACTGCAAACAAAATGAGAGGGGCAGGCCTTTGGAAGAACCGTCCCCTTTTCTTTAGTAGCGCGCATGCTTACTAATGTTTAACAACACACCGATTGCCATCAACATGAGCGTCAATGACGACCCTCCGTAGCTTAAAAACGGCAGCGTAATCCCTGTTACTGGCATAAGCCCTGTCACGACACCAATATTAATCATGACTTGAATGGCGACCATCGCGATAATGCCGACCGCTAAAAAACTGCCGTATAAATCTGGCGCACCGAAGGCGATACGCACCCCGCGCCAAAGAAGTAGACTGAACAATAAGATGACGAGCGAACCACCAATAAATCCAAGCTCTTCCGCCAAAATCGCAAAAATAAAATCGGTTTGTGGTTCTGGCAAATAAAAAAATTTTTGTCTGCTTTGCCCCAATCCTAGCCCAAGCAATCCACCTGGGCCAATAGCATAGAGTGATTGAATAATTTGAAAGCCGCTGCCAAGCGGGTCTTCCCACGGGTTTAAAAAGGACGTAATTCGTTTAATACGATACGGAGCGGATAACACGAGCGCCGCAAACCCAGCTAAGCCAACCATTCCAAGCCCAACGAAATGGCTAATGCGGGCGCCGGCGACAAAAATCATTGCAATACACGTACCGACCATTACGGTTCCCGTTCCTAAATCAGGCTGCAACATAATCATGCCAAAGGCGGAAAACACGAGCGCCAACGAAGGAAGCAATCCTTGTTTAAACGATGTTATCGTTTTTTGACGTTCCGATAAATATTTAGCCAAAAACGCAATCATCGCCAGTTTCATAAATTCTGATGGCTGAATCGAAAACGCTCCAACACCAATCCAGCTGCGTGACCCGTTGCGCACCATTCCGACGCCAGGGATAAGCACAAGGACGAGAAGAACGAAGCAAATAATAAGTAATACTTTCGCCCAATCACGCCATACCCAATAATCGACGTTCATAATAAAAAACATCGCAACAACGCCAACACCAGCAAACAATAATTGCCGTTTCGCAAAGAAAAACGGGTCGTGAAATTTGTATTCTGCCCATACCGCACTGGCGCTATATACCATAATAAGCCCGATTGCAAGCAACGAAAACGTAAGAAAAAGGAGCAACACATCCGGCGCAGATTTTTTTTGCGGCAACGCCCAACACCTCAGCTTTATGAACAGTTTGTCTATTTCAGCATATGCACTGCTTGGACAAAAATGTCCCCTCGCTGCTCAAAAGTTTTGTATTGATCCCAACTTGCACAAGCTGGCGACAACAAAATGACATCACCAGGCGCAGATAGTTCATACGCAACGGGCACAGCTTTTTCCACATTATCGACATGACAAACCGTTTCTATTCCTGCTTCTTTCGCAACCCTTTCTAATTTCGGTGCCGTTTGACCAAATAAAACGATCGCTTTTACATGACGCAAATACGGAATCAGGGCATCGAATTCATTGCCGCGATCTAATCCACCAGCCAAAAGGATAACCGGCTGATCAGTAAACGCCGCTAGCGCTTTTTGTGTTGCTAATATATTCGTTGCTTTTGAGTCGTTAAAAAACTTTCTTCCATCCACTGTTCCCACATATTGGAGGCGATGTTTGACGCCCGTAAACGACGTCAGTACACGAACGATTGCTTCGTTCTCTACACCAACTAGCTTCGCCACAGACATCGCGGCCAAAATATTTTCCACATTATGTTTTCCAGGTAAAGCAATATCAGGTAGATTTATTATTTTTTCCTCGTTCCAATAAAGGGCGTTCTCGCGAACATAAGCACCGGACGTTAATGGCGTTGTCGCGGAAAACCATATTTTTTTCGCCTGCGACAAATTAGCTAGCTTTCTTACCCATTCGTCGTCTGCGTTCACGACCGCATAGTCGCTTTCGGTTTGATTTTTAAATATATTTCCTTTCGCCTGTGCGTATGCTTCTTTCGTTCCGTGATAGTCCAAATGTGCATCGAATATGTTTAATAGCACCGCGATGTGCGGCCGAAACGTTTGAATGCCCATTAGCTGGAACGAAGAAAGCTCGGTGACAACTAAATGGTCTTCGGCAGCTGTTTGTGCCACTTCACAAGCAACCGTCCCGATGTTCCCGGCAATGAGCGGTTGCTTCTTTCCTTCTTTTAGCATTTCATAAATTAACGTCGTTGTGGTCGTTTTGCCATTCGAACCAGTAATACCGATAAACGGCGCTTCGCTAATTTCATAGGCAAGTTCTACTTCGGTGATAATCGGCAGTCCTTTTTCCATTGCTTTAGCGATGAGCGGATTTGTGTATGGAATTCCTGGGTTTTTGACAAGCAAATCGAACGGTTCATCGAGCAACTCAAGCGGATGCCCACCACAGACGACACGAATCCCTTTTTGTTCCAATAACTGTGCCGCTTCATTTTCTTCTTTCGGTTTTTGGTCATTGACAGTCACAATTGCCCCAAGCTGGTGAAGCAGTTGCGCTGCGGCTAATCCACTTTTTGCTAATCCAACGACGAGTACACGTTTTCCTTGATACGTTGCTACATGTTTCAATTACATCCACACCTCGATATAGATTCCGAGTATCGCAAACAGCAAGCCAACCGCCCAAAAAGTGACGACGACGCGCCATTCCGACCAACCGATTAGTTCATAATGGTGGTGAAGCGGACTCATGCGAAATACTCGTTTTCCTGTTGTTTTAAATGAAATGACTTGAATAATCACGGATAACGTTTCGATGACAAACACCCCGCCAATAATGACGAGCAACAATTCTAACTTTGTCAGCATTGCCACCGTTGCAATGGCTCCCCCTAACGCCAGCGATCCCGTATCCCCCATAAACACTTTCGCAGGATGAGCGTTAAAAACGAGAAAGCCAAGCACTGCGCCAACAACGGCTACGCTGAAAATCGCCACATCGTACTGTTGTTGATTCCATGCCAATACAGCGTAAGCCCCAAACGCAATTGCTGCTGTTCCTGATAATAACCCGTCAAGCCCGTCGGTTAAATTGACCGCATTAGAGCCGCCGACAAGCATCACAAGCATTAACAGAAGATAGCCAATCCCTAAATCGAACGACACGTCCGTTCCCGGAATATGTAGCACAGTGGAAAAATGCTCTTGACGATACACAAAATAAAAAATCACAGCAATGATTAATTGCCCTACTAGTTTTTGTTTGCTCGTTAAGCCAAGGTTCCGTTTCATCACTACTTTAATAAAATCGTCAAGAAAACCGAGCAGTCCGTATCCAATCGTCACAAATAAAAGCAAATACGTTTCTACTGTGAGATACGAATACTTTTTCGTCATTAACCATGTCGTGGCGACAATCGACAATAAAATCATGATTCCGCCCATCGTTGGCGTCCCAGATTTTTTTTGATGGGATTTCGGTCCTTCTTCTCGGATACTTTGACCGAATTTTAACCTCCGCAAAAACGGAATGAAAAGCGGTGACAATACGACCGTAATGAAAAATGCGGTTACGATTGAAACGAGTATTACTTGTTCTGTCATGATGATTCACTTCCTTCTTTCCTTTGAGCACGGAACGATGTGTGCCACTGTCGTGCGTTTATTAACGATATATCATATGTGCCGTTTTTCGCAATATGATGGCAACTCCTCGCTAGCATGATGTCAATCGCTCCTTGATCGCTTCGCGAGCAACGAGTCGATCATCAAAATGCAACACCTGTTCTCCAATAATTTGGTACGTTTCATGCCCTTTTCCTGCGATTAAAATGACGTCTCCTGCTTGCGCCTGTTGAATCGCATAGCGAATCGCCTCTTTTCGATCGACGATCGACACGTACGACTCACCTCTTACCCCGTCTTCCATGTCTTGCAAAATCGCTTCTGGTTGCTCAGAGCGAGGGTTATCTGAAGTAAAGATCGCCACATCCGCATGTTGAACCGCAATTTGCGCCATTAACGGGCGTTTCGTGCGGTCACGGTCGCCCCCGCAGCCAACGACGACATACACATTGTGCTTAGCAAATTGGCGAATCGTTTTTAATACATTTTCTAAGCTATCTGGTGTATGGGCATAATCAACGATTACTGTAAAGTGTTGCCCTTCATCGACCGTTTCAAACCGGCCTGGTACGCCTTGGATTTCCCCGATCGCTTCCACAATGGTCGAAAGCGAAACGCCTGAGGCAAGGCAAGCAGCAGTTGCCGCTAATATATTATATACGTTGAACCGCCCGATGAGCTTTGTTTGTATTTGCGTTTCTTCTGTCGGTGTCACGATCGTAAACACCATCCCGCTAGGTGTGATGTCAATCGCTTTCGCCATAATGTCGCTTTTCGTTTCTATCCCATACGTAATCACCGTCGCGGCAGTCATTCGTTTATATTGTTCAGAAGTTGAATCGTCGTTGTTCAATACAGCGAATTTCGGACGGGTATGGTCAAAGCGGTTGCCAAGCTGGGCAAACAACAACCCTTTTGCCAACCGATACTCTTCCATCGTTTGATGATAGTCTAAATGGTCTTGAGTTAAATTTGTAAAGACCGCCACATCATAATCACAGCCATGAACGCGCCCCATATGAAGCGCATGGGATGACACTTCCATCATCGCCGCCTCGACACCGGCTTCCACCATTTGCTTAAACGTTTTTTGAAGCACGAGCGATTCCGGAGTCGTGTTTTGTACGTCGTACGTTTCATCGCCGATTTTCGTATAGAGGGTACCGATTAAGCCTGTTTTTTTCCCTGCTTTGCGAAAAATTTGTTCGATAAGATGGGTTGTCGTCGTTTTTCCGTTCGTTCCTGTAACCCCGATTAAGTGCAGTTTATGCGTTGGTTGCCCGTAAAACGCATCCGCTAATACCGCCATTGCCCGTTTGCTGTCGCGCACGAGAATGACGGGAACGTTAACATCGATAGGGCGCTCAGCAATAATTGCTACTGCTCCGTTTGCAACGGCTTGCGAAGCAAACGCATGCCCGTCCACCGTAAATCCTTTAATACAAATAAATAGCGCACCTTTCGTTACTTTTCGCGAATCCATTTCCATTGACGTAATCGTCGGATTTTCTCCATTATAGATCGTAAAATCATGCAAATAAGAAAGCAACGTTTGCAACTTCATCCTGTCCATCCCTCTCATGTAAGTTCTCTTTTTATGAGAAACAATCCCTACAAAAACGGAAAAGAAGGGGTTGTAAGCCCCTTATTGATTGCGACTAGTGTCGTCGCTCGCTTTCGGTCCTAATAAAATGCGAATTGTTGATCCTTCTTCCACCTTGACGCCTGCTTTCGGTGCTTGGTCAATGACGACTTCGCCATCGCCACTAACATCTAATTTTAAGTTAAAAAGTTGCTCTTGCAAGTCTTTTTTTGTTAAACCTTCTAAATCCGGAACTTCGACCATTTTCGGGTCGTTCCATGCGCGCTCTTTTTCCAATTGTCCGTTGCGTGGTTTAACGCCTAGTGCACGCAAGCTGTCCTCCATAATTTTTCCGACAATTGGCGCTGCTACAACTCCGCCAAATTGCACCGTTCCTTTCGGATGATCCACCGCTACATAAACTACTAATTTCGGATCGTCCGCTGGGGCAAACCCGATAAACGACACAATATAGTTATCTTTTAAATAGCGGCCCCCTTGTGCTTTTTGTGCCGTTCCCGTTTTTCCGCCGACGCGGTATCCTTCCACAAATGCCCCTTTCCCTGTTCCTTGTGCCACAACGCTTTCTAATGCAAACCGAACTTGCTTTGACGTTTCCTCGGAAATAACACGTCGCTTCGCTTTCGGGGTATTACGGCTAATGACTTCCCCTGTTTCTGGGTCGACCCATTCTTTCGCGATATATGGGGTGTACAATATTCCACCGTTAATTGTTGCTGCCACGGCTGCCACTTGCTGAATTGGTGTCACGGAAACCCCTTGGCCGAACGCAGTCGTTGCCAACTCCACAGGACCAACCCGCTTTGTATCAAATAAAATCCCTGTCCCTTCTCCTTGCAAATCAATCCCCGTTTTCGCACCAAATCCAAACGATTTAATATAATTAAACAGCTTCTCTTTGCCAAGCCTTTCACCTAACTCAACAAACCCAGGGTTGCATGAGTTTTGCACGACTTCTAAAAATGTTTCGCTTCCGTGTCCACCTTTTTTCCAGCACCGTAACGTTGCCCCAGCTACTTTCACATATCCCGGATCGTAAAAATGATCTTTTAATAAATTGACTTTTTTCTCTTCAAGCGCGGCTGCTAGCGTAATAATTTTAAACGTCGACCCTGGCTCATATGTGCTCCATACTGGCAAATTACGATTGTAAATTTCGGCTGGGACGTTGCGATAGTTTGCTGGGTCGAACGTTGGACGGCTTGACATCGCTAATATTTCTCCTGTATTTGGATCCATGGCAATGGCAATCATCCCGTCCGGATGATATGTTGCTTCAGCAATATCTAGTTCCCGTTCGACAATCGTCTGAATACGCGAATCAATCGTTAATTTTAAATTTAACCCATCCGTTGGTGGGGTGTAATGATCGGCTAAGTTGGGCATTCGCTTCCCTTTTGCATCCGAGTAAAACTCGACCGAGCCTTTTTGCCCCTTCAACTCTTTGTCATAATATAACTCTAACCCTGTTAATCCTTGATTATCAATCCCAGTAAATCCAAGCACATGCGACAAGTAACTCCCAAATGGATAATATCGTTTCGTATCTTCCGCAATATATACCCCTTTTAAATCAAGGGAACGAATTTCTTTTGCTTTCTCGTTCGAAATTTTTCTTCCTTGTGGAATACGTACGATGAGCGTTTGTTTCGTAATGTACTGATATACTTCTTCCACCGACATGTTGAGTGCCTCTGCTAGTTTTTTTGCTGTATCGGCCGGATTTTCCACTTGTCTCGGCATGACGTACACGGTTGGAGCGCTCATATTCGTCGCTAGTGGGACACCGTTTCGATCTAAAATCTCTCCCCGTTTCGGCTCAAACGGAATGTTCCGACTCCACGAGTCTTTCGCTTTTTGGGCAAGCACATCCCCAAGAATTAACTGCACATACCCTAACCGAATATCGATAATCGCAAAAATAAGCACCCCAATAAACAGTACGATGGCAAGCCGTTTGCGCACCGTTACGTTAGACACGCGCATATAAATGGAACCTCCCTTATAAATAGGCTCGTTCCACTATATGCTTGTACTTGTTTTTATAGAACGTCCCCCGCTTTTCCCTTTAATCGACAGGGCCTTTATCCTCTTTGTTCGTTTGTGATGTTTGTTCTTGAGTAACTTTCTCTTGCCATTTCGATGGTTCCGCTAGCTCTAAAATGACATAATCCCCTTCTCTCACACTGCTTCGCGGTTGAATGCTTTGTGCTACAACGTACCCGCTTCCTTTGACGCTCGGTTTCAAACCAAGCAATTCAGCCACTTTTAGCGCATCACGCAACGACCAGCCCCGCAAATCTGGCATGTTCACTGTTCCATTTGTTTTCAAAAGAATTCGTTCGCCGCTCATTATTTTTTCTCCTGCCATTGGAAGCTGTACTTCTACCTCTGTCCCACCGCCAATTACAACAGGCAATAGCCCTCTTGCTTTCGCATCTTTCACTGTCGCATCGACCGTTTGCCCAACATAAGATGGCAATTCAATTCCTTTGTTATCGAGCGATTTCTCTTGTTTTTCAGCGGAAGGACGAATGTTTAAATATTGTAAACTGTTTTTCATCACCGTATTAAAAATGAGTGAAACAGGGGCTGCTCCTGTTTCCGTCGGCGATAATTTCGGTTGTTGAACAGCAACGTACATTAATAGCTGCGGATTTTCTTTCGGCGCCATTCCTAAAAACGAAAAAATATAGTTTTCATACCCTGTTAAATAGCCGCCTTTCGGGGAAGGGATTTGCGCGGTCCCTGTCTTCCCGGCTACTCGGTATCCTTCAATTTGGTACGGACGCCCCGTCCCTTTCTCCGACGTTACAACCGTTTCTAATATATCTAATACTTTTTGCGCCGTTTCTTTTGTAATCGGTTCCCCGACGACTTCCGGGTGATGTTGCATAATTACTTTATTCGTATCTGGGTCAACAATACGGTCGACAACATACGGCTTCATCATTTTTCCACCGTTCGCGATCGC
Source organism: Anoxybacillus sp. (assembly GCF_023512315.1). Lineage (GTDB taxonomy): Bacteria > Bacillota > Bacilli > Bacillales > Anoxybacillaceae > Anoxybacteroides. Next base: position 8,612 of record NZ_JAILZV010000027.1, on the reverse strand, counting down.
GGTTGCTGCTTGGATTTGCTGAATTGGGGTGATGGACGTTCCTTGTCCGAATGCTGTCGTCAATTTTTCAATCGGATAGCGGTATAAAATATTCCCAAGCGTTTCCCCCGGTAAATCAATTCCGGTTTTCACATTAAAATGAAACCGGTATAAATATTGCAAAAAGCGGTCTTCGCCTAATTTTTCTTTCACTAACTTCGCAAAAGCTACGTTGGAGGAACGCTGGACCCCTTCGTTAAACGTAATCGTTCCCCATCCTACTTTGTTATGGTCGCGAATGACATTTGCTCCGACTCGATAAGAACCGGAACGATAGAGTTCATTGCCATTGTAGACCCCTTCGTTAATGGCTGCGGCGAGCGTAAACATTTTCATCGTCGAGCCTGGTTCGTAAGGGTATGAAATGGCGTCATTTAAATAGTTCGTAATGTTGCGTTTGTTTGGGTCGAAGCTTGGTCGTGTCCCCATTGCTAAAATTTCGCCCGTTTTCGGGTTCGCAACAATCGCAATAATTTTTTTCGGCTCGTACTGCTTTTCTACTTGATTCATCGCATCTTCTAAAAATGTTTGAATTTTTTGGTCGATCGTTAAATACACTTCATCCCCATTATCTGGTGGAACGATTTTTTCTTTCGTATCCGGCAGCCGAAACCCATCTTTATCGCGTTCAAACTCGACGTATCCATTTTTTTCTTGCAAATAACGATCTAAACTTTTCTCAATCCCCATCATGCCAACGGTCTTCGTTTTCTCGCTGCTTACTTCTTGTTTTTGTGCATACCCAATGACATACGAAGCAAACGTCCCGTTCGGATAAAAGCGCTTCGTATCCCGAATAAAGCCGATGCCTGGGAGTTTCAATGCTTCAATTTTTTGTTTCAACTCATAGCTAATATCGCGTCCGTGCAAACCAAACTCTACTTGCTTTGCCTTTTTTGTTAAAATACGTTCCACCTCTTGAACGTTCATATGTAAAAGCGGCGCAAGCTTTTCAGCTGTTCGCTCCGGATCGACGACGTGCTTTGGATCATTTGGATCGAGCGTCATTTTTGGATCAAGCACCGCCATTAACGTATACGATGGCGTATCTTCCGCTAGCACTTCGCCACTACGATCGAGAATCGCTCCTCGCTTTGCAGCAAGCGTTTGTTGTTTTTCATATTGTCTTTCCGCTTCAATCGCCAACACTTTCCCATCTGCCTTGCCAGTTGCTTGAATTTGCACAAACCGAAACATTAACACAAAAAAGAGCAGACCAAATATCCAAAACAGAATGACTGCTCCTTTATGCGTATTTTTATGCTTTTTCTCACTCATCGCCCATCATTCCTGTACAACTTTTACGTTATTTTCGTTTAACGATAGTCCTAGTTCCTTCGCTTTTTCTAAAATGCGCTCATACGTGCTTAATTGCTGGACTTCGACGTATAAATCGTTGTTATGTTTTTTTTGCTCGTCAATCTCCCCTTCCAGTTGCTGAATATGTTTGTTTACTTGATAAATGGAAACTTGGTTAGAAACGATTTGAATCGACGCATACACAGCAAATAAAAAGAACGAAACGAAAAGAAGCTTCTCCGCTAACGTCAAACGAAATTTCCGTTTTCGCTTGATTTTCGGTCGAACAGACGGCTGTTGACGATGTTTCTCTTGAATTTTAACAGCTGTATTGCTCACACATTTCCCTCCTTCTCCTACAATTTTTCCGCAATGCGCAATTTCGCCGAGCGAGCGCGATTATTTGTCGCGAGTTCCTCTTCCGATGGAACGATTGGCTTTTTCGTAATCAGCTTTAACTTTGGCTTGTACTGATCAGGAATCATCGGCAACCCTGGGGGCAACTTTGGCCCTTCACTTGCTTCTTTAAAAGCTACTTTGCAAATGCGATCTTCTAAAGAATGAAACGTAATAACGCTAATTCTTCCTCCTGGTGCTAATAAATCAATTGCTTGCTGAACCGCCTCTTGAAACGCCTGTAGTTCATCGTTCACCGCAATTCGAATCGCTTGAAAAATTCGTTTTGCTGGATGTCCACCGCTTCTTCGGGCTGGCGCAGGAATCGCTTCTTTAATCAATTCGACGAGTTCACCCGTTGTTTCGATCGGTTTTTGTTTTCGCGCCGCTTCAATTTTTCGCGCGACTTGTTTTGAAAACTTCTCTTCTCCGTAATGAAAGAAAATATGTACGAGCTTCTCATATGGCCACGTATTGACAATATCGTATGCCGTTAACGGCTCGTCGCGATTCATTCGCATATCGAGCGGTGCATCGTGGTGATAGCTGAAGCCGCGTTCTGGTGTATCTAATTGCGGTGAAGAAACACCGAGGTCAAACAAAATGCCGTCCACTTCATAAACGCCATATTCCGCAAGTTTCGCAGCTAAAAAACGAAAATTGCTTTTAATGAACGTCACTTGCTGCTCGTAGCGTGCTAGTTTTTGTTTTGCATGAGCAATTGCTACCTCATCTTGGTCAAAAGCAAACAATCGCCCGTTAGAAAGCTTTGAAAGCAAATATTCGCTATGCCCTCCGCCGCCAAGTGTACAATCAACGTAAACGCCGTCAGGCTTTATTTGCAATCCATCTACCGTTTCTTTTAATAAGACTGTCGTGTGTTGAAACACCGTCTCACCACCTTTTGTCATGTTGTTTCCCCTTCTATGTATGCTGTTCATTTATTATACAACAAAATCAAACAAATTTTTAGGTGTTTTCTGTAAAAAATCGTCTCGTTCTGTTTTATTTTGTCGTTTTTCGTCTAATGATTCCATCGGTCAAACTGAACATTTATTTTACTTTTATTTCCACGACTATATTCTTTCTGTACTATTCTCTTTTCCAAAAAAAAATCCTGTATACCACAGGATTTTTTCGTTCGACGTTTTCTGTTATACATATACAATTTTATGCAAATTGTTCCATTCGTAACGAAGCTGTGTGAGGCGAGGCAGAAAATCAAACCCGTATTTATTGATATAATAGAAAACGTTCCAAACCCGCTCTTGAGGCGCTTTATTCGGCCATAACGACGTTTCGATACGGGCAAATTTTCTCCACTCTACGTCATATTTTCTCTCAATTGCTCGTTGCAACGTTTGGTGAAGGAAATCGATTTGTGCCTGAAGGAAGGCGGCATTTTTCGTCAAAACATTCGCTAACCCGCGATCGATTTCCATGCCGATTTCTCGCAACGGCCGATGAACGTCTTCCACTCTCGCTTTTGCCGTTATAATCATTTCATCGAGCGGATAATTAATTTGCTGGTTTCTCCATTCTGCTTTCGCTTCATCGATTTTCCCTTGCAACACTTGTTCTACCGTCAGTCCTAATTCGTGCAAATCCGTTTGAATCGAACGTTCCACTAACGTAATCGTAAAGCGCGGAACGACTGGAGGCATCGTGTAGCCAAACAGCGAAAACGCTTCTTTCAGCTCCGCCCAATACGCAATCTCCCCAGGACCAGCAATAAACGCAAGCGTTGGGAATAAATATTCTTGCATTAACGGTCGCGTAACGACGTTGTTGCTTAATTTGTATGGTTCTGTTCGCGCCAGCAATAATAGTTCCTCTTGTGACAACTGAATGCCACCTTTTTTGTTGCAAAACTTTCCTTCCTCATACTCTAGCAGCCAACGTTCGTTTCCGTCATAATAAAAAAGATTGGCACACAACGAGTTAATCTTAATCGCTTTTTGATACCCGAGCTCTGCTAGTCGCTCTTGCTGTAAAAGCACCGCGTTCGTCACGTCTTGATGGCGTGTAATGAGCGAAGCAAAACATTCGCTCTCTATCGCTCGCAATTCTTGATGGGCTGCATCCACTACAACTAACCCTTCTTTGGCAAATAACCGAAGCACGATCGCCGCAAAAAAATCGACAAACGTCGCTGCTTGCTCTAAACAATCGTCGAAAAAGCGAAGCAGATCATTCGTCGTTTCCGTTTCTCCATATGTTTCTACAACTTCTCTTAGCCATTTTCTACACAATGCACGATCAATCATGCATTCGGAAGCCATGCGCTTTTCCCGAATGCCATGCGGATACGTTCGTTTTTGAATCACTCCGTTTTCCGCAATATATACGTGGTCAATTTCGGCAATATCATGATCTTCCCCAGCAATCCAAAAGACCGGGATCACCGGTACACCGAGCTTTTCTTCTTGTTCTTTCGCAAGCTGAATAATCGATATGATTTTATAAATGGTATAGAGAGGACCTGTCAATAGCCCAGCTTGCTGTCCACCGATAACGACGACGCTTTCCGGATTCGCTAGTTTTTGAATGTTTGCAAACGTTTCTTGACTCGCTTGCAACGTTTGATGGTACGTAAGCAAATGGTCGACAAGCAATTGCCGTGGGTATATTCGTTCGCGAATGTCACGCGCTCTTTGTGAAAATACATCGTTCGTTTTTAAGTTGTATGAAAACCCTTTTTCGTTCGGGAACGTTCCCACCATATAGTCAGTAGCTAGTGGGTTCGTAGCCCTTAAAGCGATTTCCCCTATCTCCATCGAAAAAAACTTCCTTTCTCAGTCATAATATTCTTGCCTGATTAGGTTATCAATTTGAAAAATGATTTCCAGTTTTGCTGGAGCATTCTTACCGTTTGTTGGGCACATTAAGCCAGTGGCATCGCCCGATCTTCTGCATCCATTCCTTCCGTTTTGAGCAGTTTGTCTAGCTTGTTATAGGAAAGATAGGTGCCATGTTGAAAAAAAGTTTGCCTCCCTTGATAGTTGGCGAAGTTGTACAAATTCTTTGCGCGGGAGCAATATTCATTGAACATGTGATAATAGGGATGGTTCGGATCAATGATATGCCTTTCCACTCGATTCCCCGTCAGGATGGTTGTTCCCTTCGCTTTCTTTTCCCATTTGTTTTCTCTTTTCGCCTTTTCTTTTACTATACCACGCTTCCACCTAAAAATGAAAAAATATGCGCTTACAGATTCGTCACGCGCACGAAAATCCCGTAACTAAGCAATCCTACGTAAAGGAAGAAAAATAAAAGAAAACTAAATCGCCAAAATAAGCGAAAAATCGTCGGAATATGTATGTCCCCTTTTTTCTTCCAATAGCCAATGACAAATACTAAATGAAGCAGAAGCAAACTAATAAGCATGACCGGAAAATACGATTTCCCCCAAATCGCCACGATGAAAAAATGGACAGCGACAATAAAAAAGAATGTGGACACATTAATCGCCACATAAAACGATTTTTTCTTTTTCCGTGTCCATTTTCTTGCGATAAAATAGACAACAAAAAACGCTAATAATGGAACTGTCACAAACGCTGCAGTTATATGTGCAACAACGTTACTCATGCTTCTCCATCCCTTTCACCGCATAAAATAAAAACTGACAAAGCGAAGTTGCTACTCCTCTTTTTTTTCCTTCCTCTAGCACATAGCCTAAAATCGCTTCTACTTCCGTCTTTCGCCTATGTTTGATATCTGATAGCATCGACGAGCGATTCGCTGCTGTTTGTTCGCAAATGGATATGATGCGCTGCCAAGCGTTTTCCGTGTCCGATAACGCTAGCGATTCGCAAACTTCGGCAAACAATTGTTTCATCATTTCCGTATATTCTGGAACGCGGATTAGTTCACCATTTCGGATGCGCAAAATGGCCGTCAACGGATTAATGACCGCATTGACGACTAATTTGTTCGTTACCATCGTCCGCCAATCGTCTGTATATTCAATCGGGAAATGAGGGATTGTTCCATCTAATAACTTCTCGACTTGTCCGAGCGTTCCTTGAAATAAAGAAAGCGTCATTTTTCCTATTCCTGTATGTTCCACTGTACAATCATCATGTTTAAGCGCCCCGTGTTCAACGATTCCTAATACAATGTTTCGCTCTTTCCATTGGGACAATAACCGAAGGTGGCTCATTCCGTTTTGCAAAAATACTAATGTTGTCGTAGAAGGCACGTTTTTCAACTGCGAGAGCACGTCGGAAAGATGATATTGTTTCACCGTAATGAATAATACGTCTGCTTGTACCTTTTCCGCCCGAAACAACGCGGCACGAACACGGATACGTTGTTCCGCCCCTTGTTTGCAAAAACGCAATTGTTGCTCGTTTAACCGATCGGCTTGTTCTTGCCGCCGCGTATAAACGGTCACTTCAAAATACGGCGACAAATAAGCAGCGAGTAAAAGCCCAACCGCTCCACCGCCAATGATACCTATTCTCATCGTCTTTCTCCTCGCTTTCCCCTAAACAGCTCTTGCGCCTATTTTACCAAATTTCTCATTCGTCCGTTAATAGAAAAAGCTGATCGAAATCGACCAGCTGGCTCGTTATTTTTCTAGTTTTTCAAGATTTCCGTTCCGATCCATTTGGAATTTCATTTTTTTCGCTTGTTCTTCTTCCTCGAGAACGACCATTTTGCGCGCCCGTTCCATAATGCCCATAAGCGTTTGGTAATCTTCCTTCATCGTGTTCAATTCTTTTTGGAGCTGCTCTTTTTCCATTTGTAGCTTTGTGACCATTTGCTGCAGTTGCTCCATGTCCCGTTTTAACGCTCGGTTTTCATCGGCAATATGCTGGTAGTGAGCAAAAGACTGCTGAGATGATTGCAAAAAGGCAATGACGTCTTGCCACGTCACTTTTACTTTTTCTCCTTCTCGTTCTTCCTTTTGCGGCGCTTTTTCATGTTTCCGTTTTTCTTTCCGCTGCTTTTTCGCCAATTCAATCGCTTCTTGGTACTGTTTCCGTACATACGAATTCCAGCGGAAACCGCAAGCAGCTGCGGTGCGCGACAGACGTCTCCCTACTTCTTCAAACGCCTGTAGCTGCGTCCCGCCTTCCCGAATATGACGCAACACTACCTCCGCTAACAATAAATCTTCGTCTTGGGTCCATGCATCTTGGCGTACGTTCGTCATTTCTTTTCCCCCTAGTCGCTTTTTTCACTATATGTATGCGACTAGTAGAAAAGATAGAAGAGGGAAGTCATTTTCGCTGCAAAAAAGTGCGCACTGCTTCTTCATGTTCCTCCGACTCCCAAAGAACAGCACATTGCTCGATTTCTGCAAAAAATTTGGCGCGAAACTCGTCTGTCTTCCATTTTTTCACGGCATACTGCTTATACGCACGAAGGACAGGTACCGATTGAGCTAAATACGGGGAAAGCAGCTTGCGACACTGTTCTTTCCTATTTTCTTCCGCAAGCACCGCCTGAACCCAGCCATACTCGACCATTTTTTCAATCGGCACCCGCTCGGCCCGAAGCAAAAGGTCAAGGGCGTACGCATATGGCAATTTTTCAAACAACATGCTCGCTCCGCCCCAGCCGGTTGTAATGCCTAGCGTCCCTTGAATAAAACCTGCTTTAATGCCTTGTTTAGCATATCGAAAGTCGCAAGCAGTCGCCAGTTCACACCCGCCGCCGACCGCCATCCCATTTAATAAAGCAACCGTCGGTTTAGAAAGCGTTAACAACGAATATAAAATAGTTCCCATTTTCGACAGCATGCGATACGCTTCTTCTTTCGTATGCAGATGGTGAAATTCGCTTAAATCGCCTCCCGAGCAAAACGCCTGCTCACCGGCTCCGGTAATGACCAGCACTTTCACTTTATCATTTTCTTCTACGAGCCGAATCGTATCTTGCAGCGCATCCATCACCTCATCGTTAATCGCGTTTCGTTTTTCTGGTCGATTAATCGTAAACCAAACAATACCATCGTAGTCTCGTTCCAATAATACTGCACTCATCTTTTTTCCCTCCTTCCTATTTATGTTGGCTGTTTTTGTTCATTTTCCTTCTAACAAAAAGCGAGCGTAAGGAAGTTTCCTCACGCTCGCTTTTTGTTATTTGTTTACAACGTCTTTTCCTTTGTAAGTTCCGCAAGCTTTGCATACGCGGTGAGCTAATTTCATTTCACCGCAATTTGGGCATTCTACCATGCCAGGAACTTGCAATTTGAAGTGTGTGCGACGCATTCTTTTTTTCGTTTTGGATGTTCTTCTAAAAGGTACAGCCATTATTTCCACCTCCTTAACAGGATTTCACATCTTAGGAAAGCCGGAGCATCCGGTTTATTCCTCTTTTTGTTCAAAAAACTTTGCTAATCCAGCCAGACGAGGATCAATTTTCTCTTTCAGCTGCTCCTCCGTGATGACTTCCCAACCGACACCTGCTTGTGGCGCACCGCCTTCCGCCGGTTGTTCTGCAATCACTTGCATCGGAATTTCTAGCAGTACAAGTTCTTTGACAATCGGCAATAAGTCAATGGAATCTCCTTGCACAAGATGCGTATCTTCGTCTGGATTCACATCATAATCGTTTAAAAAAAACGTCTCCGTCGTTTGAATCGTAAACGGATAAGAAACATCCACTAACGTGCGGGAACAAGGCAAGACCATCGTCCCTTCAATCGTTAAATGGAACGTAAATTTCGTCGCGCCAATATCCGCCCTTCCTTCAACATGGACAGGCGAAATGTCGCGAATGAGTTTGTCGATTTGTTTTAAGTCAGACACATCGACAGTTTCTTCAATTGCCAGCCCCTTTGCCTGCAACTGATGAAGCTGATGAATCGACCATTTCATAAAAATCACCTCAAGGCAACAAAGAAAATTATACGGTGCGTTTTT
>NZ_JAILZV010000268.1 GCF_023512315.1 Anoxybacillus sp. | reverse complement strand
GGCATGCGCGCCTTTTCGCGGCAAGCGATGGAACATGCCGACATTATTCATGATTACAATTATGCCCAAGTGTTGACGCTCAATTTAATGCGAAAAGGCTTTCGGATGAAAGAAGTGCCCATTCGTTATAAAGTGCGGACAACAGGGCAATCGTTTATTAAGTTTGGCGCGTATATGAAGGCGGTACTTCCAGCAATTTGGCGAGAAATGAAACGACCGATGCAAAAAGTAGCCATTGACCGTTCTGCTCATGTGTTGCCGGATGTCGATGAAAAAGTGTCTTAAGAACGGTGGAAGGCAAAGCTGCCCTTCCATCGCTCTATTGACAAAAATATGATAATCATTATCATTGAAGGTATAGGAGGGGAAGAAAAGGAATGAACAAGCTACGTCTATTTTTTTTGATATCGTTGATATTCATTCTCACTTATGTACCGATGACTGCTTTTGCCTATTCATACGGAGACCCGAACGAAGAAAAAGTGGCGGAAGTGTATAAGCAAATGGCGGAAAAGTTAAACGAGAATCCACCAAATTTTGCCGAGGCGAAAACGATTTTTGAAACGGTAAAAGAAGAACTGGATATGCACATGGGAAAAGAGCCGTCCGAAGCGGTATTAAAAGCGATTGCGGCGAAAGATAAGAATGCTGTCTTAGAAGATATGAAAAAAATTTTAGTGCTAAACATTGCAAGACGGCTAGAAAACATTGAGAAAAATTTTGCACAATACGATACAAGCAAACGATTATTAGCGAAAGCATTTGCTACATACGAAGCGCTAGCGCCGACGATTCAAGCGAAAGATGCAGCGCTTGATAAGCAACTGAAAACGGAATTTGACAACGCGCTGCAATCATTAGGGAATCCAGGGTTATTTGGCGTCGGGAAAAAACAATCGAACATCGAGCAATTTAAGAAAAGCAAAGAAATGATTTTAACGACATTACAAAAGCAATTCGGGTTGAAAAGCTTAAAAGTTGGTCATTTTTCTGAGTCGGCAGTCGAAAAGCCAGAAGCGGTGGAGAAAAAAGAATGGACCGATTTATCCAAGGTGAAAAACTGGATTCCAATTGCCGTACTTGTGGTTGTCATTGGTGGGGTTGTTTTGTATTCCATGCGCCGGAAACGTGCGTAGAGAGGGGAGCAAACGATGGAAGTTCAAGCGCTGTTAATTACGTTTCGTGAAGTATTAGAGGCGTTGCTTATTGTCGGCATTATTACGTCGTATTTGAAGCGAGTGAATCATACGAAATATACAAAATATGTATGGCTTGGGGCTAGTTTGGCGGTTGTTGCAAGCGTCGTAGTGGCGCTTCTTTTCCAAGTCGTATTTACCGGCTTTGCCGCAATGGGAAGCGAGATGTATTTGAAAATTTCCATTATGTTCATTTCGGCGATTTTGTTGACGCAAATGGTGTTTTGGATGGCGGAACATAGCCGCGATATGAAAAAGAACGTGGAAGGGAAAATGGACCGCTTTATTACGACGGGAAACGTTGTCGGCATGGTCATCCACTCGTTTTTAGTCGTGCTTCGGGAAGGGGTAGAAACGGTATTTTTCTTTGCGGCGATTACCGGTGGAAATATCGGTGCGGCGATGCAAGGCTGGGGAGCGATTACCGGCGTTGTCATAGCCGCATTAGTCAGCTACATTTTCTTTAAAGGGACGATGCGTGTACCGCTCAAAACGTTTTTCCAAGTCACAGGTGCATTTATTATTTTGATTGCTGCTGGCTTACTCGTCCAAGGGATTTCGATGTTGCAAGATTTAAACATTATTGGAAGCGTGATGCCGCACGTGTACGATTTAACGTGGCTATTGCCAGAACATCCGATTGACTATGACCATTATTTGCGCGACCATGGGGTAGCGCCGTTATTATCAGGAGATGTTGGGGTGTTTTTAAAAGCGCTCTTTGGCTACTCCTCCATGCCATCGTTGGAAGAAGTCATTGCCTATGTCGGCTATTTCGTTGTAATCTATTTGTTGATTACTAGCCGTCAAGCGAAAGCACCGAAAAAAGCAAAGCAAAAAAACACGAATGCTGAAGCGCTTGAATCCGAAACGAAACATGTGATTTAAAAGTACAAGAGCCTATCTTGTACTTTTTCCTTTACAGAAGGTGAAAACAATGCGTCAATATTTTCTGGGAAATCATCGATATTTGTCATATGTTGGAGTATTGTCTCTTTTTTTGGTCATTTTCGTAGAGATAATGTATGCAAGTCCGTATGCAGCGACGTGGGATCAAGTCGACTTCGCACTCGCATTAGATCGGTATGATTTATTGGCGATGCAGCCACATTTTCCAGGCTA
>NZ_JAILZV010000267.1 GCF_023512315.1 Anoxybacillus sp. | reverse complement strand
ACGCTGACCACGTCCAAATAAATGCGCGCACCGCGCAGTTCATCGGCGCGTAAATAAATCGCTCCTTGTTCGTTTGTCACCTTAACCCCTAGCGCCTCAAACCCTTTAATGTGCTGGTCGATCGGGCGCGGTCCTAAGTGGCAGCCGCCCGGTAGCCCGATGACTGCCTTTTTGAACCGTCCGACCATCGCTCCCATCAAATAGTAAGAAGCGCGCAATTTTTTCACTTTTCCGTTTGGAAGAGGCATGGACACGATGTTCGTCGGGTCAATCGTTGCTTCCTTGCCATCAAAATGAAACGTACCGCCAATTTCTTCGATTAACTCACCTAATACACGAACATCTGAAATATCCGGCAACCCTTCAATCGTTACAGGGGATTCCGCAAGAATGGTTGCCGGGATGAGCGCGACTGCACTATTTTTCGCGCCGCTAATTCGTACCGTTCCGTTTAATGGATCGCCGCCGATGATTTTTAACTTTTCCATTATAGTCTCCCTTCCAGCGAAGATGACTGATGTTTGCGCAACTTACAAGGAAACAGTTACAGTTTAGACAAAAAAGACCGATTTTTATCGCTGTTGGCTATTCCAATCCGCTAAAAATTTTTCGATTCCTTGGTCTGTTAACGGATGTTGGCATAGTTGAATTAACACTTTATAAGGAACGGTCGCGATATGCGCACCGCGTAACGCCGCCTCTGTGACATGTAGTGGATGGCGAATGGACGCAGCGATAATTTCTGTTTCGATGCCATGGATGTCAAAAATGTTGGCGATAGTAGAAATGAGCTCTAATCCGTTATGGCCGATGTCGTCTAACCGACCGAGGAACGGCGAAACATACGTCGCGCCTGCGCGCGCTGCTAGCAGCGCTTGGTTCGCATTGAAAATGAGTGTCACGTTCGTTTGAATTCCTTTTTCGCTGAACACTTTCACCGCTTTTAATCCTTCTGGTGTCATCGGCACTTTAATCGTAATGTTTGGCGCGATTTTCGCTAGTTCTTCCCCTTCTTTAATCATGCCTTCCGCATCGGTCGAAATGACTTCCGCGCTGACAGAGCCGGATACAATTTCCGTAATTTCACGAAGGCGATCGTGAAACGACACGTTTTCTTTTGCTACAAGGCTTGGGTTTGTCGTGACGCCTGCTAATACACCTAATTCATTCGCTTTTTTAATTTCTTCTAAATTGGCGGTATCAATAAAAAACTTCACGTTTTCCTCACTCCTTTTTTCTAAAAAGGGCAGCTTTTTTCCTTTGCCTAACAGCTACCTTAAATATGAAACAAAACCGCTCGCTCCGGCTTTGCCGGAACGATGCGGCTAATCATTACAATGCTTTCCCGGAAGAACCGAATTCGCGCATTTTGCCGATGACCGTTGCTTTAATTGCATCGCGGCCAGGGCCGATAAATTTGCGTGGGTCATACACTTTTTCGTCTTTCGCTAAAATTTCGCGAACGACTTTCGTGAAAGCGATTTGGTTTTCTGTGTTCACGTTAATTTTCGATGTACCAAGCGAAATTGCACGTTGAATTTGTTCTGTCGGAATGCCTGTTCCGCCGTGCAATACAAGCGGAATGCGCGTCAAATCACGGATGATTTCCATTTCTTTAAATCCAAGTTTCGGCTCCCCTTTATAAGGACCGTGAACCGAACCGAGCGCAGGTGCTAAACAGTCGATGCCTGTCCGCTTCACTAATTGTTCGCACTCGTTCGGGTCTGCATAAATGACGCCGTCCGCTACAACATCGTCTTCTTGTCCGCCGACTGTGCCAAGTTCCGCTTCAACCGATACGCCGCGCGCATGGGCATATTCAACCACTTGCGACGTAATTTGCACGTTTTCTTCAAACGGATGGTGAGAAGCGTCAATCATGACCGAGGTAAATCCAGCGTCAATCGCTGCTTTACATTTCTCGAAGCTAGAACCGTGATCGAGATGGATAGCTACTGGCACCGTAATGTTCATATCTTCCATTAAGCCTTTGACCATGTTGACGACCGTTTTGAAGCCGCCCATGTAGCGTGCTGCACCTTCCGATACGCCAAGAATGACTGGGGACTTTTCTTCTTCCGCCGCCGCTAAAATCGCTTGCGTCCATTCGAGGTTGTTGATGTTAAATTGCCCGACCGCATATTTCTCCGCCAACGCTTTGTCGAGCATTTCCTTCATTGATACTAAAGGCATGATCGAAATCCTCCTTAATCGTTAAACTTCGCCTTTCGCAAACAAGGGGCTATGCGTAGCATCACCATTTTATGTAAAAATATGTATGAAAGGCGCGCTTCCTACGTTATAAGCATACCAACTTAC
>NZ_JAILZV010000266.1 GCF_023512315.1 Anoxybacillus sp. | reverse complement strand
CTTGTGCAATACGGAAAACAACGTGGAATGAGTGAATGGGCAAAGTTATGGCGTGATGTAAACGAGCTGGCAAGAAAGGTACTTCTTCGTGTGAAGCAAGAGGATTCGCTATTTGAAGGAAAAGTATTTATCGAATTAGCCGAGGTGTTACCAGAGCAGTCGCTATTATTTGTTGGAAACAGCATGCCAATTCGTGATGCGGATACGTTTTTTATGGTAAACGACAAACAAATTCGTGTCCTCGCCAATCGTGGAGCTAACGGTATTGATGGGGTCGTTTCCAGCGCGTTAGGCGCAAGTGCAGTGGCGGAGCCGCTCGTCTTAGTCATTGGTGATCTTTCCTTTTACCATGACTTGAACGGATTACTTGCGGCTAAGTTGCATCAGTTAAATGCGACAATTGTTGTGATGAATAATAATGGTGGCGGTATCTTTTCGTTTTTGCCGCAAGCCAATGATCGCACCCATTTTGAAACATTGTTCGGGACACCGACTGATTTGCGGTTTGAACATGTCGTTCGCATGTACGACGGACAATACTATGAAGCAACGACATGGGAGAAATTTCGCGGCTATGTACAACAATCGGTGAGTGGCAAGGGGTTGCACGTCATTGAAATATGTACATCGAGAGAAGAAAATGTCGGGAAACATCGCTTTTTGTGGAATATTGTTTCCCAGGAAATCGCCCAGTTTCTTGTGAAAAGGGGGAAACGATGAATGTGTTACTTCGCGGTGTGTCATATTATGTAGAAGTGGTGGGAGAAGGGGAGCCGCTTTTACTGTTGCACGGGTTTACTGGAAGTGTGAAAACATGGTATCCGTTTGTTTCAGAATGGAACGACCGAAAATTGGTGATGGTAGACATTATCGGTCACGGAAAAACAGACTGTCCTGACAACATCGAACGATATGCGATGGAAAGTGTGGCGGCGGACCTGTACGAACTCCTACAGCAACTAGGAATAGCGCAAGTGCACGTGCTTGGTTATTCGATGGGTGGACGGTTGGCGCTGACGTTTGCGATTCGGTATCCTCAGTGCGTAAAAACGCTAATATTGGAGAGCAGTTCACCAGGATTGAAAACAGAAGAGGAACGACATGCACGCAGAAAAAGCGATGAAGCGTTGGCAGCAATGATTGAGCAACATGGGGTGGCTGCTTTTGTGGAAAAATGGGAACAACTCCCTCTTTTTGCGACACAAAAACAGCTTCCGCTCGAACAGCAAGAAAGCATTCGTCGCGAGCGGCTAAGCCACTGTGCGAAAGGGCTAGCCAACAGTTTGCGTGGTATGGGAACAGGGGCTCAGCCGTCTTGGTGGGAGCATTTAAAGAGCCTTTCTGTTCCGACATTGCTTCTTTGCGGAGAATGGGATGAAAAGTTTTGTCAACTTGCATTAGAAATGAACGAACAGCTACCGAATGCGAAACGTTTGAAAATTTCTCGCGCTGGACATGCAATTCATGTGGAACAGCCGAAAATTTTTGCTAAAATAGTAAATGAGTTTATTGAAAAAGGAGGAAAAGAGAATGGCGATTGAATGGGTTGCCGAGCGTCAGTACGAAGATATTTTGTACGAAACGTACAACGGAATTGCTAAAATTACCATTAACCGTCCGGAAGTACATAATGCGTTTCGTCCGAAAACGGTTCAAGAATTAATCGATGCTTTTTCATATGCGCGTGACGATTCCAACATCGGGGTTATCATTTTAACAGGTGCGGGTGGTAAAGCGTTCTGTTCTGGTGGAGACCAAAAGGTGCGCGGCCATGGCGGATATGTCGGGGACGACGAAATTCCACGGCTTAACGTCTTAGATTTACAACGGTTAATTCGTGTCATTCCAAAGCCGGTCATTGCGATGGTGGCAGGGTATGCGATTGGCGGTGGGCATGTGTTGCACGTTGTGTGCGACTTAACGATTGCAGCAGACAACGCTATTTTTGGGCAAACAGGGCCAAAAGTCGGCAGCTTTGATGGCGGCTATGGTGCTGGGTATTTAGCACGCATCGTCGGCCATAAGAAAGCGCGGGAAATTTGGTATTTATGCCGCCAATACAACGCGCAAGAAGCGTTAGAAATGGGACTTGTAAACAAAGTCGTGCCGTTAGAGCAATTAGAGGAAGAAACGGTCAAATGGGCCGAAGAAATTTTAGAAAAAAGCCCGACAGCGATTCGCTTCTTAAAGGCAGCATTCAATGCCGATTCGGACGGTCTTGCTGGCATTCAGCAGCTCGCAGGGGATGCAACGTTGCTGTTCTACACAACAGAAGAGGCAAAAGAAGGCCGCGATGCATTTAAAGAAAAACGCAAACCGGACTTCAAACAATT
>NZ_JAILZV010000265.1 GCF_023512315.1 Anoxybacillus sp. | reverse complement strand
CTGGATTAACGCGCAAAAACCCGTTTGAATTTGCAAAAAAATGGCCATTTTGTTCCGAAATAACGTGCTAATTTACAATATTTGATATATCAGGATTTAAAAATCCGTAACAAGTCCCTGTCGTTCCATCATAATAACCGACTTTTAACACATATTGTCCTTGCGCCGAATCCCATTTACTTGATGCAGAACCATAGTTAGTGGTCGGATAGGCGCTCATGACAAATGCATCGGCAGCAATAGCAACAGAGGTGCTAGGGTCAATATAAACTGGGTAGACACGTTTTGGATCTTTCAACCACTGCGGATCGGCTTTGACCGTTAAAATGTACCCTTGATCATCCTGTTGAAGTTCGTATGTTACATTTTCCGAGCGCTGTGCTTCTCCCGAGTGTTCGTCGATATTCGAATCGACCATAAATGGTTTAGGGAGTTCAAATACTTTTTCATTTTCTTTGTTTGTAAATAAAATAGATCCATCGTCTTGAATATCGGCATGCAAATCGGTTTTCAAACGAAATTTGAAAATGTGATAGCCTGTAAAAGAGTGAAGAACTAAATCTTCCTTCGTTGATTCGTTAAATACGATATTTTGCAAGTCTATATTTGGAAAAATATTTTTATGCACAATCTTATTTTCTTTTTTCTTATAAGTAGCGGGAACATCTTTCGCTTGGATCGGCTTCAGTCCGTCCCCTAATGCCTCTAAAATAGAATAAGAAATGGAATATTCGTCGTGAAAGAATTTTGCGTATTGTCCACCAACCATTTTTTGTAAAAATGGGGTTCTAGAGTCGTATTCTCTGCTTGAACATCATTCGCATTATGAGTATTATCTATTAGCCCAGCGGATACTTCTTCAAATTGTTGTTGGTTCTTTTTCTTAATATGAATCGGCTCAAAGTAGATTTTCTTGGTGAACGTACCGTCACCATTGTAATACACTTTCGTATTCTCTGTTCGTTCCTCTATAATCTCTCCCGGTTTCAGGTTGATATTGGGTGCTTCTGGTACTTTAAGAGGTGATTGTTTCATCGCATTGTCAGATTTAGAATAGACGAACTCCGCCAATCCCTCCATAGGAATACTCGTAAAAACTAATAAAAATACTAACCACCAAACAAACCATGTTCTTAGATGCCTCATGTTTTCTCTCCTTATCAATCCTAAGTTGTCTAATTCGAGCTGCATGAGGAGATTTTATGCTATAAAAAACATACTCGCAATATTTTTCGACAAACAAATTTCGTCATTATTCGACAGAAATCGGTTTTATCACTTAACCTTTCAGACAGTAGCGATAACGGTCGTTTTTTTCAATTGTTTTGTACGATCATCCCGCTATGAGAAATGTGAGGAGTAGATGAACAATTAATGATTTTTTTGGAGGATTTGATTACACTTATTCAAGAAAAGTACAATGAGACATTAACCGTGCCTACTGATGACTCCGCCGAGGACAAATCTTTTAGATTGGGCTCCAATTTCGCATATTTTGATGTACTTGATTTGATAGAATCCCAATTGACAATACACGGAATAGATTCTAATGTTATAGGAAAAATATCACCAACATTAGGTGAAAGGATTTAAGGTGCCTAGGGTACTATGTACATCTAAATTCACATCTTAACCTCTGGTTCATGTAGTACACTCGGAGGCTTGTCACTTCTTTGTTTTGTTTGAATGATATGTAATTACCTTAATCGCATCAAAAACAGCGGGGGTGGCAAGCTTTTTTTGTTTAGAACAGCAGAAAATCAACAGAAATTTAGAGACTGTCTTTAAAGCTTTTGACAGTTACCCTATTAAAGGCGGGGGTATCTATGGCTGAAACGACAACTTATTCATCTTTTATAACTGACTGGTTACCTATAACAATTGTTTCGGTAACTGTAGCCATTATCGTTTTAGTTGGTATTCTTGTATTTAGAGCATTAAAACAGAAATAACTATACTTTAGACATCATAAATGGGTAAATTCATTAACACAGGAGACATGTACCCGATTCCATTGAAGCTCGTTACGAAGCAAATCAAGCTTCCACTGGTGTTATCAAAAACAGCTTCATGTCTTTCAGTGAAGCCTTGGAACTACCCGACTCAAGGCTTCACTACTTTCAGAAGCTAGGACTGTGTACCTGCTTTCTTAACTTGTTGACCATGAGAAACACTCATTTGTCTAGTCTGAAATTTCAACAAACTACAAAAACAAAATTAATCCTGATTCTAAGATATCCTTATTTGATAAAACCATATATAAATTCAACAGAGGGATACCAAAATGAGTAAAGCAAAAATTATATTTACTACCATGACAGGCGTTATCATAGG
>NZ_JAILZV010000264.1 GCF_023512315.1 Anoxybacillus sp. | reverse complement strand
TGAGAGGGGGAGATGAAAATGATCATTTTCAAACAAGGGAATCTATTGGAAGATGATGCCGAAGCGCTTGTGAATACAGTGAATTGTGTCGGCGTGATGGGGAAAGGAATTGCTTTGCAATTTAAACAAGCGTATCCGGAAATGTTTTCTGAGTATGAAAAAGCTTATCGACGAGGAGAATTGCAGCTGGGGAAAATGCATGTTTTTATAAGGGATTCTTTTTTTCCACCCAAATATATTATTAATTTTCCAACGAAACGCCATTGGAAACATAAGTCACGGATAGAGGATATTGAATTAGGATTAGCGGATTTAGTAAAAGTTATTGAAAAGCTCGGTATTCGCTCCATCGCTATTCCACCGCTTGGGTGTGGAAATGGGGGATTGCATTGGGGAGAAGTACGTCGAAAAATTGAAGCGGTTTTCGAGTTATTGCCGAATATCGAAGTACATTTATATGAGCCGGCTGAAAGTCCATCTCCCGATCAAGTAGTAATCCGTACCAATCCTCCGAAGATGACGAGAGCAAGAGCATTGTTATTGATGTTAATGAATGATTACTGTATTCCTGGATATAAATTATCACTGCTTGAAGTACAAAAATTAGCCTATTTTCTCCAAGTAGTTGGGGAGCCACTGAAGTTACGATTTGAAAAAAGCAAATACGGTCCATATGCCGAAAACTTAAACCACGTATTCATTCGTTTAGATGGTCACTTTATTCGCGGTTTTGGCGACCGGAGTCGGGAGGCAGAAATATATTTAATGCCGAGCGCTGTCCAAAAAGCAGAGCAATATTTGCAAGGAGATTCGGAAGCCTATAATCGTTTGCGAAAAGTACGGGATATTATTCAAGGGTTTGAAACACCGTATGGATTAGAGTTGCTTTCTACGGTGCATTGGGTAATCGAAGAAAATAGTAAGATAAGGGATGATATTAACCAGATTACTGAGGCAATACACAAATGGAATGAGCGAAAGCGTAAAATATTCCAAAAGAAACATATTCAAAAAGCATGGGAACATTTACAAGCGGTTGGAATAGTGGGGAAAGGAAATGATAAAGGAGCTCGTTACTAATAGAGCTCCTTTATACCGCTTTTACAATCGTCACATTCATTTCTGTCCGCAAGTCGATTTCGTACGGGCTTTTGAGTTCTTCGCCGTACGGGTCTTGGATGATGCGAACGATTGGGCGCAGCGGAAAGTCAGGGAACACTTTGGCGACGACGCCGGTGTAGCCGGTATTTAAAACGACGGTCGTAGCTACTGGATAGATAGCAACGTGCGAAAGGAATGTTTTAATTAGCTCATAATCGAATAAAATGTTACCAGCGGCAGATAAATATTCCGCTGCTTCGTGCGGTGAATATTGTTTGCGGTGGTAGCGCGCCGATATGAGCGCATCAAACACGTCGGCAATCGCTACAATTTTCGCATATTCGTGTATTTCCTTTCCCTTAATGCCGCGCGGATAGCCGCTTCCGTCATAGCGCTCATGATGTTGCAGCGCACAGTACGCCGAAGCGAGGGAAATGTTGTCTTGGTCTTTTAACATGTGAAAGCCAAGGATGGTGTGCTGATGAAGCATCGCTCGTTCGTCCGGCGTTAAAAATCCTTTTTTTCGCCAAAGTTCCTCGGGAATTTGCGTCATGCCGATATCAAATAATAATGCGCCAATCCCAAGGTCAAACAGTTGCTCGGTCCGATACCCTTTCGCTAAGCCAATCACCGCCGCGATTGTTGCGACATTGACCGCATGATGGAAAAAGTAGCCGTTCGACACGACTAAATCAGATAGTTGGATCATCAATTCTTGGCGGTTTAATACATCTTCTAGTATTTGTTTGAAAATATGCTGATACGCCTTCCCTAAATCGAATGACGACACACGTTTCATGAACGATTTTTCATTAATGAGCGACGTCATCGTTTCATATACTTTCTTAACCGCCTGTTTTCGGATCGTGGAGTTGAGCATCGGCCATGCCGTAATATCAAACGTATACCGGTCATCGATGTAAAGATATTGAATCCCTTTTTGTCTTAACGCGTGAATATACGGATCTGTCAATTTGACGCCTTTTGACAATAAAATCGCACCGTTCACGCCAAAAATGTCGACAGCCAGCATATCGCCGCTTTTTACTTCTGAGATGTGCACTTTGCGCATCGCTAAACACTCCGTATGTAGTAAAATAGAACTAGCATATTCGAACAATCACCTAAGTAGATATTACCACATAATTGCGTGTGCTTCACAAAATTTTCAAAAAAACATTCGACGTTTGAAGAAGGATTTTGTAGGGTATTGTAGAATTATATATATAACCTTTGATTAAAGGAGGCATACAGCGTATGAAGTACAACATTCGCGGTGAAAACATTGAGGTTACCCAAGCA
>NZ_JAILZV010000263.1 GCF_023512315.1 Anoxybacillus sp. | reverse complement strand
GTGACGATTTGATGAATAAGCCCTCGTTTTTGCCAATCTGCCAAAATCGTATGCCCAATATGCGGCTGGCATTCAAGAAGCGTGCGAATGCGATATTGGTAAAACGCGACAAATTCCTCGCGGTTATACTGTAGCGCATACGTACTCGCTAATTGCTGTGGATTTTTCGTATGCCAAAGCCCTGTTTTTGCCGACCGAAAATCGGGCAACCCGCTTTCTGTCGACATTCCTGCACCGGTAAATACAACCGTAGCCGTTGATTGTTTTAACCAGTTTGCAAGCATTTTTTCTCTCCTTTCCGAAAATAGTTGGACAGGTATATAAACTTCTACGATCGCTCCTCTTTTCCTTGTATGTTTGTATATTTTTACTAGAAAAATAGGAATTTTGCCTCGATTGCATGAGAAGAAACGCATGGTATACTTTTTAATAAAGGCACAGCTAAGGAAACTTAGCGTCGCAAAGCTAGAGGGGCTAAGGGAAATCCTATGCCAGCCAGCTGCCATTACCAAGCAAATAACGAACTACATCTAAAGGAGGAAGCGGTAATGTTCAAAAAAGGATTGCCAATTTTACTAGCGTCGATGCTTGTCGCATCGCCTGCGTTTGCGGCAAAGTATGATGGAAAACACGTTGCGAGAACGAAACATGTAGAAAAAAGCGAGTTTGTCGTGAAAAAGCTAGCGGAGAAAAAAGAGAAAAGAGACGTAGAAAAAGAGAAACGAGAATTAGCAAAGCAGAAAAAAGAACAACAAATGCTTGCGAAAAAATTAGCAGAATTGAACAAAAAAGTCGGGAAAATCAGCGAGCGAATGAACAGCGTGACCGCTGACATTCAAGCGCTTAGCGAGTCGAACACTCAACCAGCACCAACGACGGACACAACGCCGACGGATTCCACAACGCCAGCACCAGACCAAACACAAACACCGAGCGATCAAACAAATGTAACGACAAATACTGCTGGCGAAACGTCAACAACAAGCGATACAACAACAATTACGAGTGATACAACAACGACAACTTCACCAACGGTAACCGATACTCAACCAACGGTGGAGAAAGAGGATGAAGGCGACAATGAAGCAGCAAAACAAGAGCAAATTGACGAACTTATCGGCAAACTGCTCTCCCTTTCTAACCAACTGAAAGCGGTAAAAAATGAAATCCGTGCGTTAGAAAAGAAAGTAGGTTCTAACAACCAAGGCATTCAACAGTTGAAAGAAAAAGTGAAAGCGTTGGACGAGCAGCTCCAACAAAATAAAAAAGCATTGCTTAATCTTCTATAAAAAAGGGCACCTAATCGGGTGCTCTTTTTTGTTTAAAAGGTAAGAAAGTGTAAAATATTACCATTGGTTAGAGCGCTGTCTAGCTTCAAGCGCCATCGGTGTGATGCGCTCCGCCCCACGCTGCGGCGGCGAAGCCTCCTCGGTGGGGCTTGTGCGATCTTCGCCGGTAGGCGGGCGCTTTGCGCTTTTTTTATTGACACATAAATTCTTTTGGAATATGATGTAATTAGAAATTTATCTAAATATCTAATTTTTTATTTGATATTTAGAAAATCGTCTAACTGTTGAACAGGAAGTGGGTGAGCATCGTGTCGTTTAATGAGGCGTTTAAAGCGATTGCCGATCCGAACCGCCGGAAAATTTTGTCGCTGCTAAAAAAAAGGGACTTGACGGCAGGGGAAATTGCGGAGCACTTTGATATGCAAAAGCCGAGCGTTTCCCATCATTTAAAAATAT
This sequence comes from Anoxybacillus sp., assembly GCF_023512315.1. Lineage (GTDB taxonomy): Bacteria > Bacillota > Bacilli > Bacillales > Anoxybacillaceae > Anoxybacteroides. The sequence goes on along the minus strand of NZ_JAILZV010000263.1, from coordinate 669 downwards.
TAAAACAAGCCGATTTAGTCGAAGACCGCCGCGTTGGCCAGCATATTTATTATTCCTTAAACACGACCGTTTTCCAAGATTTAATGAGCTGGTTTTACGATATGTTACAAAAAGAAGGGGATAAATGATGAAAAAATATTGGATGATTATCATTCTTATTTTGTGTAGCTACGTATTGAGTGTTATTGCTATCCCATATTTACCGAATGAAGTGGCGATTCATTGGAACGCTGCCGGAGAACCGGATGGGTTTGCGAATAAATGGTGGGGCGCATTATTATTCCCGATATTTTTAACAGGAATCGTTGCTCTCGTCATCTTCTTGCCGAAAGTGGATCCACGAAAAGAAAACTACGAGAAATTTGGAAACGTATATCGCATTTTTTTGCATGCGCTCGTTATTTTTTTGTTTAGTCTACATGTGGTGACGCTCGCGTACAATGTCGGGATTCCTGTGCAAGTCGATGTCGTTGTGCCGATTGGGGTCGGGGGATTGTTTATTGTCCTTGGCAATTATATGCCAAAAATCAAACCGAACTATTTTATCGGCATTCGCACCCCTTGGACGTTAGAAAATGAGGAGGTTTGGCAAAAAACGCATCGCGTCGGTGGAAAAGTGTTTGTCATTATGGGTGTGTTGGTTATGCTGACGGTATTTGCAGAAAGTGT
>NZ_JAILZV010000262.1 GCF_023512315.1 Anoxybacillus sp. | reverse complement strand
GCGCTATTGGCGCAAGCAGCAGAAATCATGGCTGCTTCGAGCAATACGTTTGGAATGCTCAATAACGCTGATTTAAAATTTCCAACAATTATTGATGAGAGCGGCGATGAAGTGGAAATAACGCACGGCCGTTACCTTCGTTTTCTTGAAAGCGAAGACCGCCGCGTTCGCCACGATGCGTTTAAAGCGGTATACGAAACGTACGGAAAGTATAAAAATACGTTTGCGAGCACGTTAAGCGGCGCAGTGAAAAAAGATAACTTTTTTGCCCGCGTTCGCCACTATGAATCGGCGCGCCACGCAGCGTTAAGCAACAATAACATCCCAGAAAGCGTCTATGACAACCTCGTAGAAACGATTAATAAAAATTTACATTTATTACATCGATACGTTCGGTTGCGGAAAAAAGTACTTGGCGTGGACGAGTTGCACATGTACGATCTATACGCCCCGCTTGTCAAAGAAGTAAAAATGGAAATCACTTATGAACAAGCGAAAGATTATTTATTAAAAGGGTTGGCTCCGCTTGGCGAGGAATATGTAAGCATCGTGAAAGAAGGGTTAGAAAACCGTTGGGTCGATGTTCGCGAAAATGTCGGAAAACGAAGTGGAGCGTATTCTTCAGGGGCGTACGGAACGAACCCATACATTTTAATGAACTGGCAAGATAACGTAAATAATTTATTTACCCTTGCTCATGAATTTGGGCATTCCGTTCATAGCTACTATACGCGAAAAACGCAGCCATATCCGTACGGCAGCTATTCGATTTTTGTTGCGGAAGTGGCGTCGACGTGCAATGAAGCACTTCTAAATGACTATTTGTTAAACACGATCGATGACGAGAAAAAGCGGCTTTATTTATTGAACCATTATTTAGAAGGCTTCCGTGGTACGGTGTTCCGGCAAACGATGTTTGCGGAGTTTGAACATATGATTCATCAAAAAGCGCAAACAGGGGAAGCGTTAACAGCAGATTCGCTGACCTCGATGTATTATGAGTTGAATAAAAAATATTTCGGCAACGACATCGTTGTAGACGAAGAAATCGGATTAGAATGGGCGCGCATCCCTCATTTCTACTATAACTATTACGTGTATCAATATGCGACAGGATTTAGTGCTGCGACAGCGCTAAGCAAGCAAATTTTAGAAGAAGGAAAGCCAGCGGTAAATCGTTACATTGAGTTTTTAAAAGCCGGCAGCTCTGATTATCCGATTGAAGTGTTGAAAAAAGCAGGCGTTGATATGACAACGGCGCAGCCGATCCAAGAAGCATGCGACGTATTCGCGCAAAAATTAGAAGAAATGGAACAATTGTTATCGTAACACAAAAACGAATGTGGGCTACCACATTCGTTTTTGAAATCCTTTAAAACGGTTGCGATTGTTCAGCGTCCAAAGCGTGCATAAGATGGTGCCGAACAAAAGCGGCATCGTCAAAAAAAGTGGAAACAACCGCATCAGTCCAAACAAATTAAGAAAAAAAGACACAATAACAGCTGCTAGCCAAAAAACGAGCGGAAGCGATCTCATTATATCCCTCCAAAAGTGTGCTATTTCATCATATGAGAACATGTCGGCTAAACATGCACAAACGGAAAGTTTATGACAAAATCGTGAACAATTGAACAAAAGGGTTGCGAAAATGAGGAATCGTTGTTATGATAATTACGTGAATGAAATCACAAACAACCTTATACCCCTTTGTTTGACCGTGAAAAATTTCTCCCATCCCCTTTGTTGTCTTAATGACAATAAACGAAAAGATCCGGCTTCGGCCGGATCTTTTCGTTTACGTTTACGTGAACACAATGAATCCACGAGCAGTGATTGTCCTACTTGCTCATGGATGGGATGTTCGGTTATTCCACGTATCGCCAAAACGTTCCATATTTCACAGGAACTTTTTCGACGATTTGTTTTAGTTGCAGTTTTTTCATTTCTGTTTCGACTTCTTGTATATCTAAATCATACACGACTGCGATTTCTTTCGTGGCAACAAACTTAAAATATTGTAAAAACAATTCCAACGGAGGCGGTGGTGCTGGTTCAGGACGAAATCCGAGCATATCGTGAATAAGTTCGACGTAAATGCTGTATGGATAGCAACCAGAAATTTTAATTCCTTCTTCGTCGATATTTTCATTAAAGAAGACGAGCGTAGGTACTTCTTGGACGTCCATTTCGGCGGTAATTTTTAAGTCGCATTGGAATGCTTTTGCTGCACTATTGGAGTGAAGGTCTTTTAGAAACTCGTCAATATCCAACTCTACACTTTTTGCACATTCGACGAGCACGGATACATCGGAAATATTTTGCTTCTCTAAAAAAAGCACTTCTTGCAATTTACGCAAAAAGCGAATGCCCGCGCGCTTTCCTTGCAACTCGGCTGCTTTAATGGCAATCGAGGCTGCGTATGGTGCTGGGATTGG
>NZ_JAILZV010000261.1 GCF_023512315.1 Anoxybacillus sp. | reverse complement strand
CTTGTTGATAAAGGACATCTACACAAAGAAACGAGAGGACGAATCGCTTACTTTAAAGCCGTTCAAACCAAAGAGCAATTTTTATCCGAGCAAACCAAATCCGTAACCTATGGACTTATTGAGGAGTTTGGAGGATTAGCTGTGACTCATATGGTTGATGCCATTCGGGATGTGAATCCCTCCTTGCTTAAAAAGCTAGAGGAAAAATTAAATGAAGCGAAAAGAAGGAATGAACAATGATTTCAAGGATGAAATCTGAATTGGTTTTTGTAATGATCCTCTTATTTGGGGGATTCACGCTTTTAGAAATGGTGATGTTCTTATACCACCACTTCGGTAGAAGTCTGCAACATTGGTTAATGTCTCAACATTTAATGGCGATGAGTGAAGGATATTCTATACTTGGAATAGCGATTAGCCTATTTTTTATTTTTGTATTTGTAAGAATAACTTGGAAGATCATACAGCAACTTAAACTTTCTAACAAGTGGTATACAAAATTTTTGCTTACCCAAGATGTGTTCAAAACTAAGTATATAAATGCTCAATACCCAGAGTTTAAAAATCAAATCTTGGTCATAGAAAATCACCAGTTTGTCGCTTTAACCACTGGGTTTATAAAACCAAAAATCGTTATATCGACTTTTGTAATGGATCATTTTTCGGAAGAAGAGCTTCGAGCTATACTGCTTCACGAACAATTTCACTCCATACATCGAGACCCATTTAGACTAATGTTTATAAAGATTGTCTCCGAAGGATTATCTTATATTCCAATGTTAAAGAGTCTGGTTCAATATTACAACATTTGGAGAGAATTGCTCGCTGATCAGTATGCCTTCAAAAGGATGAAGAGCAGCAATCCACTTGGTTCAGTATTGTTGAAGGTATCCAAGATGAAAGCAAATACATCATTTGATGAGGTTACGGTGCATTTAGCTGATGTGGCGATGAATTATCGAATTATGCAGATCATAGAACCTAAAAAACATATTCCTATACCCATCGTTAAGAAAAAGCCTCTTATAGTTTCGGTAACTCTTCTATTTATCAATGTATTCATTTTTGCAATATGTTTAGAAAGTCAAATCTTTTGTCACAAATTCTTAATCTAGAAAGGGTGAAGTATCAATATGAAAAAAATAATGCTATTAACTCTAATCTCCGTTTTATTGATTGCAAGTGGATGTGGCAAGTCCGAAAACACCAATAAAAACCAACATATGAATCACGAAAATATGCAACAAGGTGAAAATCACGAAGGAATGAATCACGAAACGAACCAGTCCCAAGAGGTTACTACTCAGGCTGTTTGGAAGTTTTCAAAAGAAATTCCAAAAAGCAATGAAATGGTTGATTTAACAATTCAAATTAACGATAAAGATGGAAAACCTGTTAAAGACTTTGATATTCAGCACGAAAAGCTAATGCATCTGATTGTGGTAAGTAAAGATTTATCTTATTTTGACCATTTACACCCTGAATACAAAGGTGACGGACTATTTACGATTGCCTTAAACTTTCCTGCTGGAGGAGAATATAAATTATATGCGGATTATGTTCTAAAAGGGGCATCAAAAGTTGTAAAAAATCACACTGTTACGGTTGAGGGAGAAAAAGTACAAACCACGCCACTAAAACCAGACGAAAATTTAACGAAAATTGTGGAAGGCAAGGAAATTACATTATCTTTTGATGAACTCAAAGCTGGAACAGATGTTACATTGAACTTTAACATTAAAGACCAAAAGACAGGTCAACCGATTACTAATTTACAGCCATACTTAGGCGCTGTTGGACACGTTGTAATCATTAGTGAAAACACTGACGAATATTTACACGTACATCCAATGGACGAAAAGGCAAAAGGACCAGACGCCAAATTTATGACTAAGTTCCCTAAGAGTGGAATCTATAAAATTTGGGGTCAGTTCCAACACGAAGGCAAGGTTATTACCGTTCCTTTCGTAGTCAAAGTCTCATAACAACTTTAAAATCCTCCCACGGCGGAGGATTTTTTTTGTTTTCTTAAGGCATATTTTATGGTTTTGATAGATATACAAAGTAAAGACAACTAGTACAAGGGGGGACGATGGGTGAATTCACTTGGGCTTTTAGGGTTTTCTGCTTCTGCTATTGGAATGTTATCTGGTGGAGTGATTGCTTGGTTGTTTAAAAGTTTACAAAAAGGAATGCCGACCATTTTTTCAATATGTAGTGGAATGATATTTGGATTGGTCACAATGGAAATTTTGCCTGAAAGTATAGAAATCGGAGGTTGGTTTATTGTTATTGTCGGATTGGTTTTTGGTTATTTTATTTACAAGCATCTAGAAAAGGTTTCTCATAATGTGATCATTATTACAAATGACGCTAAAAAAGACGTATTCGTACATTCTGGTCTATTTTTAACATTCAGTATTGCCCTGCACAATTTTCCAACAGG
>NZ_JAILZV010000260.1 GCF_023512315.1 Anoxybacillus sp. | reverse complement strand
TCTGTGAAAATAACGGATCCATGAGCGGTTATTTTCATGCGTGGGTGGTGAGCAAAACTTGCTCATGGATGTTTTTTATGAAAAATATAGGGGAATAGAACAAAATTTCAATTGACAGAATTAATATTCTTTTTTTATTATTCAATCATTATCCGGTTATGTGGGAAAGGAGTGGTATTTTTCATCGAGCATGGCTTATCAACGAACGTTGTTCTAACAAAAGGACAGAGTCAAAGGAGCGGGGGAGATGTCTTTTTGGAGTTCATTAAGTAAATTAGGACATTTTGTCGAGAAAAAGGTAGAACAGACGGTAAAGCATGTCGCAAATGACGTCAAAAAAGTAGAGAAGACTATTCAACAAACCGTTCAGCAAGCAGAAAAGAAAGTCGAGCCAGTGGTGAAACAGGTCGTAAAGGATACGGTGCACATTAGCCAACAGGCAAAGGAAGCTTTTCATCAAGCGGAAAAGAAAGCGGAACAAATGGGAAAGCACATTGCCCACGAGGTGAAACAAGCGGAGAAAGCGGTTCAAAAGATCGAAAAGAAAATGGAACATGTCGCGAAACAAGCAGTGAAAGATACGGTACATATTAGCGAGAAGGCTCAAAAAGCGTTTTACGAGGCGGAAAAGAAGGCGGAGCAAGCTGTCAAACACATCGTTCACGATGGGAAGAAAATGGTGTTCGGAACGGTTCACTCGATTAGACAGAAAATAAAGCAAGAAATCCAAGAGACCGAGAAAACGATTGAACGTGATGTGCATCAACTAGAAAAGAAAGCAGAGCATGCCGCTAAGCAGGCGGTTCATGGTATAATCCATACAGGGAAAAAAATCGAACAAATCGCCGGAGAAGTCGCGAAGAATGCAGAAAAATCGTGGCACGGATTCATAAAACACCCAATGGAAAGCACAGTGGAGTTTGTGAGAGGAGCGGGGGATGCAGTTGTACAAGATATCACGCTGGATAACATCCACCGCTCCTATCACAGTCCGCATCCTGTTGCCTATGAATCAGGGGAAATGGCAGGGCATGTGGTATCAACGATGGTTGGGATGATCGAAACAAGCGGGGCTGAAGCTCTCGAAGTCGATGGCGCAGCGTTGACAGCGACTGGAGAAGGAGCGTTTGTGGGGGTTCCCGCCATGGCGATGGCCGGAGAGGGAATGGCCTATGGTCAAGCGGAAACATCGTTCAGCTTCCACCGTTTGGTCAAAAGCGCCGAAGAACTGTACCAGCGAATGAGCAGGAGCGAAGGCGTTTCGGGGAAAGTGGCTAATGGGACGGACGAAGCTGAGAAGCTTGCTAAGGGGACGAAGAAAACTAGACCATCATGGAGACAATCTGAAATAGATGTAGGGAAAGAATATCCTAGTTATCGTGAACAGGTATCATTTAAAGATGGCAATGAAGTAAGTCATGGCACTAAAAATAGTTCGAGACCAGATTTTTATATCAACGGTCATAGTATAGAAGTTAAGAATTATAAAGTGACTACGTCTTCCGGAAGAAGTAACTTAATAAGAAACGTTTCACATCAAATAAATAAGCGTATAAGTGATTTACCTGAACAAACTAGGCAAACTGTTATTATTGATGTAAGGGGTCAAAATGTCACAAGAGATGTCTTGAGGGACATTAAACAAAAAATAAATGAGGGGACAAATGGTGTAGCAGAAATTATTTTTAAAATGGATTAGAGGTGAAATTTAGATGGCCGTAGGAATATTAGTAGATTGTTTTTTTTACGAATTAGGACATAGCGATTTTGTACATTCATTCTTTTCGACAATCTCATATCATTTAGAAAAAGAAGGATGGGGAACAAAATACCCGTTATTAATGAATGATTTATATTATGACAAATTAAATTGGGAGAATATCTCCGTTGCGAGAGCTAATCTAATTGAAATTGAACAGGAATTATCAAAATACTCCCCAGAGTCTGTTATATGGGATATCGATGACATATCACAAAAACCACCGTGGGGGGATAAATTTAGTTCCAAAGTAACTAATTTAGCAAATTATTTTGCAACAACTGATGGGAAGACATTTTTTGAAGTGCTACGTACAGCGATGGATGTAGCAGAAGAAGATAAATGTGATATGAAAATTCATAAACTTTAACTTTTTTACGATATGGGGTACCGAATAAAAGGCTCTTAACTATAGAGTAGTTATAATGTATATGGCAGAATAAAAGTACATAATTTGGCGGCGTAAACGTGCAGAATCGCTGCCATAAAAAAAGAGCCTTGCCAGTCATCCCAAAATCCATTACCCTCCTACATGTAACAGGGATGTAAGCATGAGGAGGAATAGAAAGGATGCTAGCATTGGCTCAAATAGAATATATCAAATTTTTGCGCGAAGAAAAAGGCTTGAAATTATTTAGCTGACTCATATAAATTCTTATCTATATACATCCAAATTAAAATTTTAACCTCTGGTTCACGTAGCACACCCGATGCGGCGTAACACCTCATCTGGATGC
>NZ_JAILZV010000259.1 GCF_023512315.1 Anoxybacillus sp. | reverse complement strand
TAACCAGCTTTCTCAACCTCTTTAATGATTTCTTCAACAGAATTGTCGTGTTCAATCTGCATTTTTCCCGTGGAAAAATTAACGCTGACACTTTTTACAGAAGGATGCTGTTTTAAGTGATTTTCAAGCGTTAAGGCACAGGAACTGCAATCCATTCCTTCAATGGTATAAATTCGTACATTCCCTTTTTGTTCAATGGGTTCCAATGTATAACCAAGCTTCTTAATCTCCGCTGGCAATTTTTCTAACACTGACGAATTTTCAGCTTCAACTTGCATTTTACCCGTGCTGTAATTGACGCTGACGTTCTTAATGTTTTCGAGTTGTCTAATTCTTTTCTCAATGGTTAACGCACAAGCAGGGCAATCCATTCCGTGAACTCGGAACTCAGACTTGTGACCTGTGACTTCGGATAAATTAGATTCGTCACTTTGGAGCTTGGTTTCTGCAGAACAACAATCATCTTGGCAGGACGCTTTTGATGCTGTAGCAGAATTTATTTGAATCAAATTCAATTCTGTATTAAATTTTGGTTTTTGAGATTCTTTGCAGTTATCACCATTACAGCAAGTATTTTTTTGTTCCTTGTCGGACATTATAATCACCTTCTTAATATAAATGGCTATCGCATTGAGCGATTTCCGTTTGCACTTGATTTAATACTTCGTCAAACAGTTCAAGCATTTCCCTAATCTTTTCGTTACGTAAAGAATAATAAATATATTTTCCTTCTTGTCTCCCCACAATAATTCCACAGCCCTTTAAACAAGCCAAGTGTTGTGAAATATTAGACTGATTGCCTTGAAGCTCTTCAACGATTTGGGATACCGTTTTTTCCTCATTCTTAATGCATTCCAATATTTGAAGTCTAGTTTTATCAGAAAAACCACGAATAAATTTAGCTTTTACGTCTAAATAATTTTGTTCCATTTATTTCATCTCCATTTCATATCAGTATTCACTAATATGATTATCTGTGTTCATATTAGCACTTTCTAATACATTGGTCAAATAGGCAAAATGAAAACCTCACCTTTCGTTTTCGGAAAAGTGAGGTTTGTTTATTATAAAGGCATTGGGGTTTTCGTTGGTTTTGCGTAACCTTCTTTGTACTTTTCATCAATGTAATGGCGAATTTCCTTTATAGATTTGCCTTCTTGTTTCATTTTAATGGATTCCGCTGCGATTTGTAAGCAAACGCCGCAACGAGTACCGTGGTCATCCCAGACAACAGAACCATCTTTATTGATTTTTTTGACAAAGCAATTCATATTACTCTTATGTCCCGCACTCTCGGCACAACCGCAATAACAAGGAATCCATTGTAACAACTCTGTTGATTTGCCAGCAGCTTGATATACCAAGCGGACCTCTTCACTTTGACCTTTCAAAAAGGTCGGTAAAACATCAGCAGAAGCAGTTTTTTCTTGCAAATCTCCATTGGAAGAATGCTCTTGATGTGATTGTTCTTTATTGGAACTGCAAGCCGAAATGATCAAAGTGAGTATAAGTAAAACAATAATTCCCTTATATTTCATCCTTATCACCTCTTATAATATTAGATATGACTAATATATCATAAGAGGTAGACATATTTTTAGCGTAATAATAAATTTATTGTCGATTTATAAATTTCAATCAACATATTAGTCAGCTATAATATAACTTGATAAGTTAAAGAAAGGATGGAATGAAATGTTAAAAAGAATCATTTTATTTGCTTGTTTGTTGGTGTTGTTGCCAACAACTGCATTAGCCCACACAGAGCTAAAAAGTTCAATGCCAAGCGATAAAGAAACAGTAACAAAACCTTTAACAGAAATTGTTTTGGAATTTAATACGCCAATTGAAAATCTCAGTACATTTACCCTTTTAGATAAGAAAGGACAAAAGGTAAAGGTCGATAATATATCGGTTGAAGACAAAGTATTAAAAGGAACTTTTAAGAAACCATTACCGAATGGAGAATATACGGTTAACTGGAAAATTGTTGGGGAAGATGGACATATCATAGAACGAAGTTTCATATTTACGGTAAATGCACCTGAAGAAAAGAAACTTACGCCAACTGAAACAACCGAGAAAACCCCAGCCCCAAAAGATAATAAACAAGAAACGAAGCCAAATAAACCTGAGTCTACTAACAATGATAAAAATAATTTTATGATGTACTTGTTCATCGGAGCTTCGTTGGTTGTTCTGCTTATTATTACTACGTTGCTATTGAGGAGAGGAAAATGATTTATCTATCTGAACTTTTACTGTATGTTTGCTTTTGTATTGTGGTTGGAAATCAACTACTAGCGTTTGTTCCAGCCGATAAACGTCCAATGGTTGCTGTTCCTAATTGGTTAATCAATCTTTGTATTATTGGAATAGCTTTATTATCATTTTCGCCAGTATTAACGGTTACACTCACCTTTGCAAAAGAGTATAATGAGGGTTTTTGGACCATTTTTAAAGGCATATTAATGGATTTCAATATTGGACACGCTTGGTTAGTTACTTGGTTTTTATGTCTTATTTTATTGCTTTTGCG
>NZ_JAILZV010000026.1 GCF_023512315.1 Anoxybacillus sp. | reverse complement strand
TTTCTTAATCATTTTAATTGGTATTCTAACATTCTTGCAGTCAACGGTATTATCGTGGATGATTCCTTGATAGGGACATGCGGAGGCAAGGAAACGATATCGTTTCTTTGCCCCGTCAGTCCCTTTTCTTCCGTTCGAAGGATAAATGGAAAAGAAAGGATGAGAAAGATGATCTCCGACAAAGTGAAGCAACAACTCATCGCAATCGTCAGTCATGATAATTATGATGATTCCAAAGCAGGAAGGCTCGTCTATTCATATGACGCTACGCCGCAGTTTCAGTCGCTACCGGATGCAGTCATCGCTCCGAGAAACACAAACGAAGTGGCAGCTATTGTAAAAATTTGCAATGAACATCGCATTCCAATCATCCCGCGCGGCTCAGGGACAAATCTTTGCGCTGGGACATGCCCAGTGGAAGGCGGCATTGTCCTTTTGTTTAAACATATGAACAACATTTTGGAAATTGATGAAGAAAACTTAACGGTAACTGTTCAACCCGGGGTCATTACGCTTGATCTAATCAAAGCGGTAGAAGCGAAAGGGCTATTTTACCCGCCTGATCCGAGTTCGATGAAAATATCGACGATTGGAGGCAATATTAATGAAAATTCCGGTGGATTGCGCGGTTTGAAATACGGGGTCACCCGAGACTATGTGATGGCACTTGAAGTAGTGTTGGCCAATGGGGAAGTGATTCGAACAGGCGGGAAATTGGCGAAAGACGTTGCTGGCTATGATTTCACCCGTCTGTTTGTTGGTTCAGAAGGAACGTTAGGCATTGTAACCGAAGCGACGTTAAAGCTTATTCCGATGCCGGAAACGAAAAAAACGGCGCTTGCATTGTATGAAGACTTAGAAGCAGCAGCCCGTTCTGTTTCGAAAATTATCGCCAACAAAATCATTCCAGCGACATTAGAATTTTTAGACAAGCCGACGTTAGAAGTCGTCGAGGACTATGCTCGCATCGGGTTGCCGACCGACGTGAACGCTGTTTTATTAATGGAGCAAGATGGACCGCCGGAAGTAGTAGAACGTGATATGAAGAGAATGGTAGAAATTTGCCAAGAAGAAAAGGCGATCGTTCAAATCGCCCGTTCGGAGGCGGAAGCTGATGCGCTTCGCACCGCCCGCCGCTCAGCGTTATCCGCCTTAGCGCGGCTGAAACCGACGACGATTTTAGAGGATGCGACAGTGCCGCGTTCGGAAATTGCCAAAATGGTGAAAGCGATTAATGAAATCGCGCAAAAATACAATGTGAAAATTTGTACGTTTGGCCATGCGGGAGACGGTAATCTTCATCCGACGTGTCCAACCGATGCCCGTGACCGTGAGGAAATGGAGCGGGTGGAAAAAGCGTTCGAAGAAATTTTTGCAAAAGCAATTGAACTTGGCGGTACGATTACAGGCGAGCATGGCGTCGGGGCGATGAAGGCACCGTATTTGGAGTGGAAATTAGGAAAAGCAGGGATCGAGGCGATGAAAGCGGTAAAGCAAGCGCTTGACCCAAACGGTATTATGAATCCGGGGAAAATATTTGCCAAAAATGACCGAAAACGTGTGGTGGTGACGAGATGACGACAGCAAAAGAACGGACAGCGATGCAACGACAGTTCCAAACGAATATGAATGAAGATGAACTAATGAACTGCATGCGCTGTGGGTTTTGCCTGCCGACATGCCCAACATACATCGAATCGGGTTTACAAGAATCACATTCGCCGCGAGGACGCATTGCTTTGATGAAGGCGGTTGTCGATGGAATTATTGAGCCGGACGACGATGTGGAACGGTCGCTCAATATGTGTCTTGGATGCCGAGCATGTGAACCGGTATGCCCTTCTGGTGTGCGATATGGTCATTTGCTTGAAGAAGCGCGTAACATTATTGCCCAACATAAAAAATATCCGTTCGTTGTACGTGTTATTCGTAAAGTAGTTTTTCACTGGCTGTTTCCACATCAACGTCGTTTGCGCTTAGTGACAGCGCTTCTCGGTTTTTATCAACGATCATTACAAACGCTCGTTCATCGGTTAGGACTGTTGAAAATGTTTCCACCACATTTGGCGATGATGGAGCGAGCACTGCCAGAAGTGCCGACATGGAAAGAAATGAACGACCGTCCGAAGCAGCTTGCGCCAAATGGAAGAAAAAAACGGAGAGTAGCCTTTTTTACTGGATGTTTAATGGATACGATGTTTATGAACATAAACGACGCGACAATGAACCTATTGCAATTGGTGGGATGCGAAGTTGTCATTCCATCTCATCAAGTATGTTGTGGAGCGTTACATGGACATGGCGGCGAAAAAGGGCAAGCAAAAGAATTGGCAAAACGAAATATCGAAGCATTTGAGCAGTTAGATGTCGATTACATCGTTACGAACGCAGGTGGCTGCGGCGCGTTTTTAATTGAATACGACCATTTATTGAAAGACGATAGCGAATGGAAAGAACGAGCAAAAATGTTCACGAAAAAAATAAAAGACATTTCGGAAGTATTGCTAGAATTGGAGTTTCCGAGCATTGGGCTAAAAGTATCTCCACAAATCGTGACGTATCAAGATTCTTGCCATTTGCGCAACGTCATGAAAGTAGCAAGCGCCCCGAGGCAATTGCTTCAAGCGATTGAAGGGGTGGAGTTTCGCGAGATGAAAGATGCTGACCGCTGCTGTGGTTCGGCAGGGATTTATAACATTGTACAGCCAGATATGTCGATGCAAATTCTCGATTATAAAATGGCGCAAGCAAAACAAACGGATGCACGGACAATTGTAACTGCTAACCCTGGATGTTTGTTGCAAATGAAATTAGGAATTGAGCGAGAGGGGCTTGCAGGACGTGTGCGCGCCGTGCACATCGTCGAATTTTTATTAGAAGCAGTAGAGAGCGGAATAGCGAAAAAAACGTCGTAAAAATTTTTTGTTTCTATGTATAAAAACAAAAAGAATGGGCATAATGGAGGCTAGGTATTCCCCCGATCCCCTGTGAAATAAATGAGCCCTCCGCAATGCGGAGGGCTACTTTTTATATAATACGCTTTGCTCCGATAAATTTAGAGCTCCAGTAAGCGCTATTTAAGTTATCAATTTTCACACCTTTGGAAGTCGCGTGAATCATTAAGTTATTACCAATATAAATGGCGACATGGGAAGCGCCTTTTTTGTATGTACTGAAAAAGACTAAATCCCCAGGGCGTAAATGAGATTTATGTACAGATGTTCCCCGTTGAAACATTAGCGTCGAAGAACGAGGAAGCGTTTTACCTACTCGCTTATGTGTATAATAAACGAACCCAGAGCAATCAAATCCGCTAGGGGAAGTACCACCGAATTTATACGGTGTCCCAACAAATTTTTTTGCTTCTGCAATAATCCGTTGCGGGTTCATCGCTGCTTCTGCTTTGAAAGCGTTAACAAAAAGAGAACTAAATAACAGTGTAAATGCTAGAATAATAGTAGTCACCATTCTCATTTCTCTAAACCTCCAACGCCAAGTTCCCGTTTCCCTTCCTCACAAGGTTTAGTATAGCAAAAATATTGTCGAAATGTTGTTACAGTTGAATTAAATAATATTACAACGACGTTACAAAAAATAGAGATAAGACATTAGGAGCAGGTATTAAAAACGATGGTTTTCAATAAAATTGACATGATTTTTCGACAAGAAATAAAGTATAATAAAGAAGAATGTGTCGGAAGATGTCGAAAAAATAGGACGGATGGTAGGAGAAGTATAGTATTTACTCGGTTTATAATAATAGTAAAAACATGGTGAGAGAGAACTTATGCTATCAAACGTGCTGGAATATACATTATTTGTATTATTCATTCTTTCAACGGTTATATTTGTACAGCGACAAATGAATCAATTGATTCAAAAAAAATTAAATGTGTCGCTCCTTCATATTTCGCAGCAACTGACAAGTGTTTTTTATATCTTTATTTTTTTTCTATTAGTTTCTGGATTTTGGTTTGTGCAATATGTACAAAAAATCGAGCATGAGGAGTATAAAGAGTACGCGCACCATTTTTCTTCTGTTTTTGCTTCCGAGCTATCGCAAATGAATCATCAACTACTGAACGAGCATACGAAACCGACGGATAAAACGTATATTCGTATTTTAAGTGCGATGACACGATGGCAACATGAACATCCGGAAGTGTTAAGTATTTATACGTTAAAAAAGCGTGCGGACGGAAAAAATTATCTTGTCGTTGATCCGGCAGTGGATTATAACAGAAACGGGAGAATCGATGGGGAAAAAGAGCAGATCATCCTAATTGGAACGGTATATACAAAATATATTCCCGAACTTGAACGAGCGTTTCGCGGGAAGTTTAGTATTGAAAAAAGCCCGACGGTAGACAATTGGGGAGAGAGCCTAGGTGCGTTCCATCCGATTTTTGATAAAGAAGGACGAGTAGATGCCGTATTTGGAATCGACTTCGACGCTAATGAATACAATGCCCGAATGGAGAGGGAACGCAATAAAGCAATTGGAGAAATTTTTCTCGTCTTTCTTGTTAGCTATATTTTTTATTTATTGCTTGTATATATTCGGATAGAAAAATTAGTGTTTAAAAAATATCGTGAAGAATTGATGGTGAGTCAGCAGCGGTTTCAATTGCTGTCGGAAGTGTCGATGGAAGGGATTATCATTCATTCGCAAGGTCTCGTTTTGGAAGTAAACGAAGCTGCGTGCCGACTATTTGGCTATACAGCGAGCGAAATGGTGCATATGCCGATTAAAGAACTTGTAGCCCCAGCTTCGCTGCAAGATTTGAAGCGAACGGTCGATGAAGACGATGTGTACGAAATGTATTTGCGGCGCAAAGACGGCTCAATGTTTCCTGCAGAAGTTTTGCGTCGCGAATACGAGTATGGTGACAAAAGGGTCAACGTAACGGCTATTCGCGATATTACCGAGCGAAAAAAACAGGAAGAAACGATGCGTTATATCGCTTTTCATGATGACTTAACCGGATTGCCAAATAAAGAATTTCTCTATCAACTGTTGGCAGAGCAGATGGAGATTGCGCAAACGGAAGATACGAAAATCGCGGTGCTGTTTATCGAAATGAAAGGATTAAAGGTTGTAAACGACTTGTACGGCTATGCAATCGGTGACCAAGTGCTATTGGCAGCCGCGACGCAAATTCGCCAAGCGATGACTGAAAAAAGCGTGTTCGGTCGATGGAGCGGCAACGAATTTGTTTTAGTGGTGCCTGTTGAAAAAGAAGAACAAGTAAAAGAACTAGCGTATCAGCTGATAGAAACGATGGAAGAACCGCTTCTTGTGAACGGGCAAGAATTTTTTATGACATTGAAAATCGGCATTAGCTTGTATCCAAAAGACGGAGAAGATGGAAAAACGTTAATTCGCAAAGCCGATATTGCTCGGCACGAGCTGTCGAAAAAGGCGATCAGCCAGTTCCGTTTTTTTGAAAAACAGATGAATCGAACGATTTATGAAAAAATTCAAATGGAGCGAGAATTACGGAAGGCGATCGAGTTAGAAGAGTTTGAAGTGTATTACCAACCACAAATACAGTTACAGACAGGAAAAGTCGTTGGAATGGAAGCGCTCATTCGCTGGAATCATCCAGAGAAAGGCATGATTCCGCCAAATAAATTCATTCCAATTGCGGAGGAAACGGGGCTCATTATCCCAATCAATGAATGGGTGATGGAAACAGCTTGTCGGCAAACGAAAGAGTTATTAGCGAAATACCCCGATTTAACCGTTTCTGTCAATTTATCGCCATATGAGTTTGAGAGCAGACGGCTTGTACAAAAAATAATGAAAATACTAGAAAAAACGAAACTTCCGCCTCGTTGCTTAGATGTGGAAATTACAGAACGAATGACGATGGACACGGAAAAAGCGATTCCGATTTTAAAACGGCTAAAGTCGGTTGGCGTAACGATTAGTGTCGATGATTTTGGTACAGGCTACAGTTCGTTAAGCTATTTAAAAAAGTTGCCGATTGACCGGCTGAAAATTGACCGTTCGTTTGTGCAAAACATGCACGAAAAAGAGGCGATTTTGCCAACGATTATTTCATTAGGGCATAATATTGGTGTAAAAGTATTGGCGGAAGGGGTAGAAACAGAACAGGAGGCTGCGTATTTAAAAGAAAAGCAATGCGATGAAGCACAAGGATATTATTATGCGAGGCCGCTTCCGTATCGTGAACTAACGACATTTTTGGCGCAACACGTCCAAAAGGATGGATAACAATGGATATTATTTGGAAAATAGCAGATGAAAAAATTCGTGAAGCGATGAAAGACGGGGCGTTTAATGACTTGCCTGGCTTTGGAAAACCGCTCGATATCGATGACTTGTCGCACATTCCGGAAGAATTGCGCATTGGCTATTTAATGTTAAAAAATGCTGGATACGTATCGGAAGCTACGGATTTGAAAAAAGAGTTAATGACCATTGAGGATTTGCTTCGTTGTTGTGAAGATGAGAAAGAAAAAGAACGATTGACAAAGAAATGGAATGAAAAATTGTTGCGGTTACAGGCGGTGATGAGAAAGCGTCACACAAGCAATTCGCTTGCATTGAGAGAATACCAGCAACGAATGGACGAGAAATTTCGCTAAAGGCTTACTGGCATGGGCAGTAAGCCTTTTTTGAAAGGGGGAGTAACGGAAGAAAAATGTATCCAGTGATGCTACAGATTGCGAATCAGCCGGTAGTCGTCGTTGGCGGCGGAAACGTAGCGGAACGAAAAGTGGTTGGATTGTTAGAGGCGAATGCTGCTGTGACGGTCGTTTCGCCCACTGTGACGGAGGCGCTAAAGGAATTGGCAGCGAAAGAAAAGATTCGCTGGAAGGAGAAATTGTTTTCTGCTGATGATATAGATAAAGCGTTTCTTGTTATTGCAGCAACGAGCGACCGTCACGTCAATGAAGCGGTGGCGCAAGCAGCAAAACCGTACCAACTAATCAATATTGCCGATGACCCTGAGCGCTCGAACTTTTACGTTCCGTCTGTTGTCCGCCGTGGGAAGCTGACGATTTCCGTGTCCACCGATGGTGCAAGCCCAACGCTGGCAAAACAAATTCGCGACGAGATTGCAAACATATATGGCGAAGAATACGAACGGTACGTCGATTTTTTAACCACATGCCGCCGCTATATTTTACAGCATATCGATGATCCGAGCATAAGGCGGTCGTTACTAAAGACGATTGCGACCGAATCATTTCGAAAAAACGGACATTGGGAAGAACAATTTAACAAGCTCTTTGCTCAATACAAAAAGCAGCCATGACGGCTGCTTTTTACCACGTATAAATCCAAAACCGCTCCGTTTTAAACCGTGCGATGGCATCGCCACCGTACTTGGCCGCTGCTTTCATGAGCCCTTCGGTTTGCGAGCGATGCGCTTTTATGGCGGCAATTTTTTTGTCAATGACCGCACTGACGTTGCGGACGATGTCTGGTTTGCCGATTTCTTTTTCGCAGTTTTTCGCAAATGCCACGCAATGGACAACGGGGCGTTTTTCGCTTGGAATTCGCTCGACCGCACGGATGACGGCTGCCCCGCACGCATCATGGTCCGGGTGGACGCTATAGCCTGGATAGAACGTAATAATCAGCGATGGGTTCGTTTCCGCGATGATGGCATGAATGCGGTCGGCAAGCAGTTCTTCATCTTCAAACTCAACCGTTTTATCGCGGAATCCGAGCAAGCGCAAATCACCAATGCCGATGACTCGGCAAGCGTCTTCTAACTCTTTTTTTCGAATCGATGGCAGTGTCTCACGATTGGCAAATGGCGGAATTCCCATATTGCGTCCCATTTCTCCAAGCGTTAAGCACGCATACGTAATCGGAACACCTTGTTCGGCGTACAGCGCTAACGTCCCGGATACGCCAAACGATTCATCGTCTGGATGAGGAAATACGACGAGAATATGTCTTTCCATATTATCCCTCCCTTTAAAACGGCTCATCGCTTAGTTGCAACGCAACCGCTAATTTCCCTTCGTAATCATGTCCTGCTAATAAAAGTTGCCCTTTATCGGTCACTTCCCAATCGGTTAATCCTTCCGCGTATACCCAGCCAAGGTCCAGTTTTAGCCCGACGCGGTAAGGGCCGTTGCCCGCGATTTTGGCGCGGCTAAAACGGATGCGACCGTTGCGAATGTATGCCCCCGCAGCAAAAAATCCTTCGTTATGGTGAGACGCATAGGCGCCATTGGTCGTTTCTAAATGCAAATAAACGTCTTGATTGGCGAAACGGTTTAGCGCTTTTTGTACTTCCTCGATACGAATCGGCTGCACCAAAACCCCTCCCTTATCGTTTTTCCTTATTGTACATGAAAATGAGGTAGAAAAGGAAATATTTCGTTTAGCGAATTTTTTAGTATAATAGAAACAGGCGATTGTTTGAAAACTTGCACCGAAACAAAAAAAGAGGTGGGGGACGATGCGCTTTCATGGTGTAACGTTTTTAAACATTGATGGCACTTATTCTTCGCAACAGCGCCTTTTACGGTTGCCACACGAATGGATTGACGCGACCGATATACCACAGACGAATTTGTATTGTGCCCCGCAAGCATTAACGGAAATAGAAAAGCGCCTTTTGCAGCGTCGTTTTCAAGGAATGACGTTTATCGGTAGCGGCAACTATCATTATGTGTCTTACTTATTAATGAAACGCATAACCGAACCGTTTACGCTCGTGCTGTTTGACAATCATACCGACATCGGCACTAGCAAAGACGGGGTGATTTCTTGTGGCTCGTGGGTTTCTCACGCGCTAACGATTCCTGCGCTAGACAAAGTAATCATCGTCGGACCATCGCAATGGTCGTCTTCTTTTCCTAAAAACATCACGATTTTTCCAACATTGCTTTCTCCAAAACTTCTTCTCTCACATATTCAAACAGAGCATGTGTACATTAGCATTGATAAAGATGTTCTTTGCCGTGAAGATGCAGTGACAAACTGGGAGCAAGGGACGATGTCGCTTTCGTTTTTGCTTCGCTGCTTGCAAACGTTATTTGCCCATAAACGAGTGATAGGAATGGACGTGTGTGGGGAATATCCGCAAGCAGCAGTCGACCTGTTCCATCCGCTTCACCGGGAAGCGAATCGAAAAAATGAGTATGCCAATCTTTGTATTGCCGAAACGTACTTGCACTATACGCTTCATCATCCGCGGTTAGCGTAGGAAAAAGCGCCCAGTTGAACTACACCGGGCGCTTTTCTTAATAAATAATGCGGAACGTTTTTTCGTTTGGAAGCGGTGGTATGTACTCGGTTTCTATGTTCGTGACGCGTGCGAACGGAGAGCCTTGTTCGATTTTGTCGAGAAACATTTGCAGTCGCTCGTCCGTTCCTTGTACTTCCAACTCCACCGTTCCGTCGTCTTTGTTTTTTACCCAGCCGGTTAGGTCCCATTTGAGCGCTTCAACTTGTGCATAGTAGCGAAAGCCAACGCCTTGCACGCGACCATGGACAACAACATGTAACCGCCGCATCGCTATACCCTCCTCATTTTCCTACCACCTATCATACAATAAGATAGGGCGCTTTGCCTATGGAAAACGAAAAAAGATGAGGAGTGGTCAGCTTTTTTCGAGAGAGAGTTGGTGTGCTACTTTTTCTTTTACAAGCTCTTCTAACAGCGGATGATACCCAAGGTAGCGGCATACTACCCATCGTTTGCTCGTTTGCGGAAGCATTGGGATCATTGCTTCTATTTTTTTCATGAGTACGCCAGTAAAAAGCAGATAAGGAACGATGAAAATCGTTTCGTAAGAAGAGCGGGTTAGTTGCTGCAACGTATCTGCAAGTAGCGGTTGGGCGGCAGCGAGAAAGCAACTATCGACGACCGTCTTTATTTTTTGCTGCAGCTTTTCTGCAATTGCCTCTATATCGCGTTTCGTTTCTGGATCGCTACTTCCGCGGCCGACGAGCAAGACAACCGACCGTGCATTGATAGGGATTGCTTGTTCCAAAATTCGCTCGGTGATAATCTCAATCATTTTGTCGTGAACGCCAAACGGATCGCACATAGAAAAGGTGAGGTGCGGGTGGCGTTGTTTGGCTTGTTCGATGGCGGCAGGAATATCTTGTTTTGTATGTCCTGCTGCAAGCAATAGCACAGGGACGACGACGATAGAGGTTGCACCTTTCTGGACACAGCGGTCGATGCCTGTTTCAATGTTTGGTTCCGCATGTTCAATAAAGCAAACTTCTTGAATCGGACAGGCGATCTTTTGCTTACAGCGTTCGATAAATAGGGCGGCTTCTTCTCGCGCTTTCGCTACACGGCTGCCGTGGCAAATGTATAAAATAGCGTGCATATTGCCCTCCTTACAATGCTTCTATTGCTAGCGACGATAGTTGTTCAAACCAATGAATGCGCTGGCGAAGTGCGACAACTTCGCCGATAATAATGATGCTTGGGTTTTCTAATTTATTTTGTTGGACGGCTTCGACAATCGTTGCTAGCGTCGCGGTCACTGTACGTTGGCTAGAAAACGTTCCCCATTGAATGACCGCTACGGGAGTAGATGATGGTTTTCCGTGTTTAATGAGTTGGGCACAAATATATGCCAAGTTACTCATGCCCATATAAATAACGATGGTATCGATGCCTTTTGCAAGGCTTTCCCATGTTGTTTCGTTATTTCTGTCTTGTCGCTGTCCTGTGACGAAAGCAACGCTTCCACTGAATTGGCGATGGGTGACAGGGATACCGGCGTAAGCAGCTGCTGCAATGCCTGCTGTAATGCCAGGAACGATTTCAAACTCGATGCCGTGCTTCGCAAGCATTTCGGCTTCTTCGCCACCTCTACCAAAAACGAACGGGTCGCCGCCTTTTAATCGTACCACGGTTTTCCCTTTTTTCGCATGGTGAACGAGAAAATGGTTAATCGTTTCTTGCTGCATCGTATGGTATCCCGGAAGTTTGCCGCAAAAAATAAGCTCCGCTTCCTTTTTCGCAAACGCCAATAGCTGTTCGTTCACGAGGCGGTCGTATAAAATGACGTCTGCTTGTTGAATGCATGTTAAGCCTTTGACCGTAATCAATTCTGGATCTCCAGGACCTGCTCCGACTAAATATACTTTGCCCATTTTCGTTCCGCCCTTTCTTTTTTAGGTATAAAGAAGCAACCCGCTAGGCAGGTTGCTTTTGTTTGCACTATCGTAACGAGTTTTTTTGCCTACATCAACGAATTTGTGAAAAACCTCGACAAACAAATTAGGTCATAAATTGGCGGTGCCGCAAGTAAGCAATAACTTGTTCGACGCATTGTTCGAGCGAATGGCGGTGCGTTTCAATCGTCAATTCTGGTGACACCGGTTCTTCATACGGGGAGTCGATACCAGTAAATTCGCGAATTTCCCCGTTTCTTGCTTTTTTATACAATCCTTTCGGGTCACGTTTTTCACATTCTTCTAACGGACATTTCACGTAAATTTCGATAAATTCGTCGTTTGCTAATAGTTGCCGAACGAGCTGGCGATCACGGGTAAATGGTGAGATAAAAGCGGTTAACACAAATTGTCCGCTGTCGACAAATAGTTTTGCCACTTCCCCGATGCGGCGAATGTTTTCCGTCCGGTCTTCCGCGGAAAAGCCTAAATCTTTATTTAAGCCGTGGCGAATGTTATCGCCATCTAGTACGTAATTTTGTACGCCAAGTTCAAATAACTTTTTTGATACTGCGTTCGCAAGCGTTGATTTTCCTGAACCAGATAATCCAGTAAACCATAAAACAGCGCTATGATGACCGTTTTTTGTGCGGCGGTCTTCTTTTGTAACGGTCGCGTGATGCCAAACGATATTTGCCAATAGTCTTCCTCTCCTTACTTCGTCGTTGAAACAGCTTCGCGTTGTTGAAGCCCTTTAATGAGTACTTGCGCGACTTCTGGTCGGCTGAACGTGCTTGGCGGTACTTCGCCTGCTCGCAACATTTCTCGCACTTTCGTTCCTGATAAGACGACATGGTATTCACGGTCATGCGGGCACGTTTTTGTGGAAGCCATCCCTTCGCATTTTGTGCAATAAAAGCTATGCTCGAAAAAGAGTGGGGTAATACCAAGCTCTTCTTGTGTAAAGTTTAAGAAGATTTTTTGCGCATCGTATGTGCCGTAATAATTTCCAACCCCCGCATGGTCGCGACCGACAATGAAATGTGTGCAACCGAAGTTTTTGCGCACCATCGCATGGAAAATTGCTTCCCGTGGACCAGCGTACCGCATCGCTGCTTGGAACACACCTAGAAAGACACGGTCTTGCGGATAGTAGTTTTCAAGCAATACTTGATAGCTTTCCATGCGAATGTCGGCTGGAATGTCATCGTCTTTCGTTTCGCCGACGAGCGGGTTTAAAAATAAACCGTCGACAATTTCAAGCGCGCATTTTTGAATATATTCATGGGCACGGTGAACCGGATTGCGTGTTTGAAACCCAACAACCGTGTTCCAACCAAGTTCAGCAAATCGTCGGCGCGTTTCAGCTGGGTCGAAATAAAAGGCAGCAAACCGTCCTTTATCGGTCCGTTTCACAAGCGTAATCGGTCCGCCGATATACACGTTAGGTTTTTCAAATAGCTTTTTCACGCCCGGATGGTTGTTATCATCGGTTTTGTATACATGAATGGCCTCTTTTTGTTTATCTGGCACGTAAATGTCTTGAATATCAATGACGCCATAGACATCGCCGTGATAAACGAGTTTTACTGTTTCCCCAACCGATAGTTCCTTCGCTTTCTCTTCGCTAACTGCAAGCGTAATGGGAATGCTCCATACGGTTCCGTCGGCAAGGCGCATCGTTTCGACGACCGCCTCGTAATCGGTTTTTGTTAGAAATCCAGTAAGTGGGCTGTAGCCACCGATGCCGATTAACTCAAGGTCGCTTAATTCGGCATTGCTTAAACGAATTTCTTTTACAACGTTTTCGATAGGATAGTCTGGATTCCAACGATTGATTAACGTGCCTCCATGAGGGATGCTTACACTCATTTTGTATTCCTCCTTGTTTAATAAGATTGATAAGATAACTAGGAATTAACCTTAAATGCCGCCACCGTTTTCATGAAGCGACCGTTTTTCTTCGGAGATTGTCTTTTTTAAACTAATAACCCCAATCGTTGCCAAGCAGACGCTAAAAATGGCGATGACGGTGTATAAATCGCTATCAAGCAATAATTTTACTAAACTATACGAAATAACGAGCGAAAAAATCGGTGAAACAAACCATACTTTTAATAGTTGAATGACGATTCGCTTTTGCCAAATATAAAATCCTGTTTTGGCAGTGCCGATCCCGATAATGGCCGATGTCGTAATTTGTGTCAGCGGCACGGGAAGCCCGAAAACGGAAGAGATGATAACGAGAATTGCCCCTGTGCCGGAAATGGCGCATCCTTCGAACGGGGAAAAGCGCGTAATTTTTTTTCCGTTTGTTTCGAGCACGCGTCTGCCAAGTAATAGCGCGCCGAGCGCAACAAACACCCCACCGAATATCGTTCCTTTTGTGACGGAAATAAGCCCTGCACCGACAAGCGGTCCGACCGCGTTCGCGACGTTGTTCATTCCTGCCGAAAATGCTTCAAAAAAACCTGCAACAATCAATAGCGCCATAAAGCTTTGTTGCCATTTCCCTCTTTCCACTTGTGGGTATTTGCGCTTTAGCGCTAAAAACCATTTGCCGATGAAAAAGGTCAACGTAAAAGCAATAATCGGAACAACGACCCAAATGGACACGATAAATAATAGTTTTGATACATAAAGCGCTTGGTAAGCGATGCCGACACCAACGACCGAACCAACGGTGATTTCGCTCGTTGAGAGCGGGATTCCCATGATGTTTGCGGCAAATAAGGAAATCGCTGCCGCCGTTAAAATGATAATGACAATTTTAACGCTTAATACGGAAGACGGGATAATGCCTGAGCCAATTGTTTTGACGACTTCCCCGCCGCCAAGGCTGCCGAGAAACACTCCAAGGCCACAAAGAAGAAGGGCGATGTATTTCCGTTTGATTGCCCCTGCTCCGTAAGCGACGCCCATGGCAGCCGCCGCACCGCTCGCGCCGATGTTCATGGCGAAAAAGAAAGAGACGATAAACGCAAAGGTGATCATCTACACGCCCCCTCTATAAATGCAGCCCGCATTCGGTTTTTCCGTGCCCAGCCCATCTTCCTGAGCGCAAATCGTTTATGTCAACAGCAGGGGAGGTGCATGGTTCACAGCCGATGCTCGGATAGCCACGGTCGTGCAGCACGTTATACGGCAGTTCGTGCTTGTATACATAATTCCAAACGTCTTTCCACGTCCAATGAATGAGTGGACACACTTTTATCGATTGGAATTTGTCATCTTTGTTCAAATATTGGACGTGCTGGCGTGTCGGTGATTGTTCACGCCGAAGCCCGGAAATCCAAGCAGTAACTCCCGTTAGTACTTCCCGTAACGGAATAATTTTTCGCAGTTCACAACATTTATTTGGATTTTGTTTCCAAAGTTCGGCTCCAAATTGTTCTGCTTGTTCGTCGAGCGTGAGGTGTGGTTTTTTCATGACGATGCGAAGCGATGGGTATTTTTGCTTCACTTTTTTAATTGTTTCGTATGTTTCTGGAAAATGAAGATCGGTGTCTAAAAAAACGATTTCTGCATCCGGTCTTACTTTGGCGATAAGGTCGATCAGTACAATCCCTTCGATGCCGAAGCTGCAGGCATAGACGATGTCGTCTTGGTAATGGTCGTATGCCCAGCGCAACACATCAAGCGCGCCTTTTGTGTCGTTGTCGCTTGGAAATGCCGGTTGTTCTCCATCCCATGTGTGGTACGTAAGCAAGGCAATCCCCCCTTAAATGTTAGTAATAAAAAAACTTTCCATTTCGGAAAGGTGAATGACGAACTATTTACCCTTATCTCCCAAAATGGTTCTCATTTGGCTGGACGGAGCACCTTGCTTTCAAAAGCAGGTTGCTGGGGTTCATCGAGCCAGTTCTCTCCCCCGCTCTTGATAAGTATGTAATTGACTAAAATTTTAACATAATTCACACAAAAGTCAATCCTAGTTTTTCGATAGGAATTATTTTTTTTTTTTTTTTTAAAAAGCCCCGTTGGAAAGGGGCTATTTTTTCTGATCCAACTCCATGCGCATAAACTTTCGGGTATTCGGTCCATATATTCCATCGTCTGCTAATGCAGCGTACATTGACTGGAAGCGCCGTACGGCATCTTCTGTTTGTTCGCCGTATACGCCATCAATTGTTTTCGGGTCAAAGCCGAGGTGTTTTAAGGCACGCTGCACCATTTTCACGTCTTCGCCTTTGTCCCCTTTTTTTAATAGTTTATTTGGTAGTGGGAATGGTTCTTGGCGTAGCTTTTGGTTGACGACTTCGGTTAGTTTCGCTAACGTTTCTTGGCCGATGATACCGTCTACGTGCAAGCCGTATTTTTTTTGAAATGCCATGACGGCGTTTTCTGTTTCTTCGCCAAACGTACCGTCTGCCCCGTATTTTGGAAGCGGAAAACCGATGCGGATAAGGTCTTGTTGAATTTCTTTCACAAACGTTCCTTTATCTCCGAGCTTGAGCGGCAACCGAACGGTAGCCCCTTTTACGACTGGTGTTGTGGGATTGTTTTTAGTCGGTTGATTAGCAGGTATCATTATATCGACAACATCTTGGATAAAATTATCCCATGTTACCCCGTAGAGGCGAAACGCATCGAGCGGGTCGCTTCTTCGTTCTGGATCCAGCGTATGATGGGACACGATGTGCCGTTTCGGGTCAAGGCGGAACGTCTTGCAAAGATAGGCGTGATACCAGACGTACCGTTTATATGCTTCGGAAAAATTGATTGCTCCTCCGTAACAAAGCTCCACCCCGATGGCGGCATCGTTTGCATCAACCCCGAACAGCTGGTTGTCGATAGTCTTGTTGTATAACACGTGCCACGCTTTTTCGTCTAGTGGAATGATTTCCAGAATATAATTGTCATCGATAAATGTATGTGCCGACGAAGATGGCTGTCGTTTGTCAAAATAGTTGCGGTTAGCGTAAGCCGTCGAGCCAGGATTACCGGTAGAATGGCTGACGATAAATTTTACTCCTTGCAGTTTTTGGCCGGAGCGGGCGTTGCCGATTTGAATATAGTCGCGAGTAATGGCGTATTCCATGTTTGTCCACCTTCCTTATCATATGATTTCGTCATATCATATGTGCAAATTGCCAAATGGTGCAGGTCGTTCTCCTATGTTATCGCAATAAATAAAAAAAAAGAAAGACGGCAGCGCCATCTTTCTTATTTTTTTCGTAAGTTTCCTAACTCTTCAACAATTGCTTGCATTTCACTCGGACTAAACGACTGCTTTTTCATGACGAGGTCATAAATATCTTTTAGTTCTTCGTACAGTTCGTCATCAAAATGCGACGGTTTTAAAACAGAGAAGTTTAACACCTTTAGTTTTTCTTTTAGTTGCTCAATCATATAGGCGATATTTTCTGGCGATTTTTTCGATAAATCCACGTTCGTCCTTCCTTTCGGCTCGTTGTTACCGCTTATTGTATCATAGAGATGCATGCTAGTGCATCTTTTGTTTATAATGGAGAACGAGAGGGGGATTTGGCAATGGTGAAAGTGTTGTTCGTTTGTTTAGGAAATATATGCCGTTCACCAATGGCAGAGGCAGTATTTCGCGATCTTGTGAAAAAAGAAGGATTAGCGGATAAAATTTCAATTGATTCAGCAGGAACGGGAAATTGGCACGTCGGCAAGCCGCCACATCGCGGAACACAGGAAGTTTTACAAAAAAACGCCATCGATTTTGAAGGGATTCGTGCGAGACAAATTACGGAAGAAGATTTGCGGACGTTTGATTACATTATTGCGATGGATGTAGAGAATCTCGGAAATTTACGCCGGTTAGCAGGATATACGAAAACAGGCTTTATCGGTCGGCTGCTCGATTTTGTTCCAGACAGCGATCTTACCGATGTACCAGATCCGTATTATACAGGCAATTTTGCGGAAGTATATGAATTAGTTCAAAAGGGATGTCGTTATTTGCTTGAGACGATTAAAAAAGAACAAGGACTATAAAACTAGGCGAAAGGGGGGGAAGTGATGGTTAATCTCACGTTTATTCGTGAATTAATCCGGCGGTTTCAAGAAGACGAAGTATCGCGGTTGTCAGCGGAGTTAGCGTACTTTTTCCTTCTTTCCCTCTTTCCGTTTTTAATTTTTTTATTGACGCTACTAGCGTATTTGCCGATTCCGCACGAAGATGTGCTTACCGTCGTCCGGCAGTATGCCCCGAAAGAAGCGATTGATCTCATTGAAACGAACATTCACTATGTGATGAATCATCAAAACGGCAAGCTACTGTCACTAGGGATTATTGGCGCGATATGGTCGGCTTCCAACGGTATTGATGCGATTGTTCGTGCGCTAAACCGGGCGTATGATGTAGAAGAAAGCCGGTCGTTTCTCGTCGCACGCGGGATGTCGATTGTCCTGACGTTTGGGATGATGCTTGTCATTGTCGTGGCACTACTCGTTCCTGTGTTCGGCAAGGCAATCGGGCTTTTTTTATCTTCGGTGCTAGGGGTTTCTTCCGTTTTTCTGGCGCTTTGGGATACGTTGCGTTGGACAGTCAGTGCCCTTATTTTATTTATCGTATTTACGGCATTGTATTACTTTGCGCCAAATAAAGAGCTACATTGTAAAGAAGTGTATGTCGGTGCCCTTTTTGCGACGGTCGGTTGGATTGCGGCATCGCTTGCGTTTTCTTATTACGTCGGAACGTTTACGAGTTATACGTCGATGTATGGAAGTCTTGGTGGAATTATCATTTTACTCATCTGGTTTTATTTATCAGGCATGATTATCGTGCTTGGCGGGGAGTTAAATGCGATTTTTGCTTGCCGGCGCGACGGTCGGAAGCGAGAAAGGTAATGGATAAACGGGAAGAAATAGGGGATATTAATCGGTGTAGCCGGTTAGAGGAGGGGTTAAGGATGACGAAAAAAACAAAAAAAGATGGTGGAACAAAGCAAAAAGGAAAGCATAAACCGACGCATAAAACAAGCGGTAGTGCGAACGGACAAAACGGATACCATTAAAAAAGAAAGGCTGTCGCGGGCGACAGCCTTTTATTCTGCAATTTCTTCGTAATGATAATATGTTTGGTTGTAAATGTGTTCGATTTCTGCATCGGTCATGTACACAAGCTGCTCTCTTGTCATTCCTTTTACTTTCTCAATAAACTCAATCATATTTTTCCGTTCCGCTCTGCTCATCGTTCTTCGCTCCTTTATTCTGTTTTAAAACAGTTTATTTGTTTGTTACTTGTATTATATAACAGTGTGAAAAAATCGGTCAACACTTTTTTTTAAAATAGGCAAAAAAAATTAGAGGTCACTTTGCAGCAACCTCCGTCCGTTTGTTATAAAGCAGTGCGACCGAAACGAAGAAAAGAAGAGAACTAACGGTGAGAAAAAAGCTCCCGTGTTGCTCGTATTGAAGCATCATGCCGATGAAAAGCGGTCCGCACATGCTGCCAATGCTATAAAGAATGCCAGAAAGCAAGTTGCCCGTCGGCAATAGATGTTTCGGAAGCAAATCTGCCATATACGTAATTCCGAGCGAGAAAAGGGAGCCGACAAACATGCCAGCAACAAAAAAGCAAACGAATAAAACGGTAGAGTGAAGAAAAAATAGGGCACTGATAAAACTTGCTGTCCCAATCCATAGCGAAACAGCGAGCACATGCTTTCGATAGAAATGATCGCTTAGCATGCCAAGTGGCAGTTGAAACAAGATGCTGCCAAGCGAAAAAGCGGGCAACAGAGCAGCCACTTGTTGCACCGATAAATGTTCACGAAGCGCATAGACTGGAAAAATGCCGTGAATGGAAGCTTCTAAAAATCCGTAAGTAAATGGAAGCAACAGCGCTGCCCACGCATATTTCCACGTTTCCGAAAAACGATGTGTTGCGCTTTTCGGGGCGTCTTTTGTTGGTTCTGGCCGTTCGTTTCGCAACAAAAACACCATCGCCCAGCTAACTAAACTAAGCAAAGAAGAAACAAAAAACGGCAGCGCCTCATTTTTTTCAACGAACGATGCAATCATCGGTCCGATGGCAAATCCGATGCCAAAAGATAACCCATAGAGCGACACGTTTCGCCCGCGGCGATGGGGAAGAGAAAAATCGGTAATCCACGTTTGGACGGCAAAATGAAGCATATGGTCCCCGATTCCGATGACGAAACGCAAGAAAAACCAAAACAAAAACGACTCCCATAGTGGAAAAAGGGCGAGCGATAATAGTACAATAAAACCACCTAGTATAATCATGGGCTTGTATCCATATTTTCGTAACGGTTTTTCCATAAACGGGGAAACGAGCAAAATGCCGATATACATCGCTGTCGCATGCACCCCATTGATGGAAGAAGAAACACCATGTTTCTCTAATAAAATTGAAATTAATGGAAGAAGCATCCCTTGCGATAACCCAGAAATGGCGACAACGCTAACTAAAATGAACAGACGCATAACGAATTCCCCCGTTTTTTAAAGTGCACCGCTTATCATCGTACATAGTTTGCGGGAGAAAGACAAGAAAAAAGGAGTGAGCGATATGGAATTTACGATGAAAGAAGTCGGCTTTCGGACAACGTTCGAATATGGAGAGTTGCACGTAGCTGGTGAGGAAGCACACGGTTTCCGACCGTATCAGTTGCTCGTTTCCTCGGTTGCGGCGTGCAGCGGAGGGGTGCTGAGAAAAATATTAGAAAAAAAGCGGCTTCCTGTAAAAAACATGACGATTCATGCCAACGTGACGCGCAATGAGCGAGAGGCAAATCGGGTCGAAGCGATTCATCTTCATTTCGTGCTCGAGGGAGAAGAGCTAACGGAAGAAAAAGTAGCAAAATCGCTAGAAGTCGCACGGAAAAATTGTCCGATTGTTCGGTCGGTCGAAGGATGCATTCATATTACGGAAACGTTTGAACTGAAAAAGGAGTTGGAGAAAGGTGAATAAAGTATTTGCCATTTTAGTGTTAGCGGGCGTTCCGCTTTCGATTATCGGTGGGCTTTTGCATTGGCCTTCCGTCGTCATGTTTGCGGTATATTGCGTGACGATTATTGCATTGGCAAGCTATATGGGAAGAGCGACGGAAAGTTTAGCCATCGTTGCTGGCCCACGCGTTGGCGGATTGTTAAACGCCACGTTTGGCAACGCGGTAGAGCTTATCATTTCCGTTTTTGCGCTAAAAGCAGGACTTGTCGGAGTCGTCTTAGCCTCGCTTACCGGTTCAGTATTGGGAAACTTACTATTAGTCGCCGGACTATCGTTTTTCGTCGGCGGACTTAAATATAAACGCCAAGAATTTAACGTCTATGATGCTCGCCATAACGCAGGATTGTTAACGTTTGCGATTTTAGTTGCTTTTGTCATTCCGGAAGTGTTTTCTTTACATATGTCAGCGACAGAAACGTTGTCGCTTAGTATCGGCATCTCTGTCATTATGATCATTTTGTATGTAGCCGCGCTTTATTTTAAATTAGTGACGCACCGCGGGGTATACCAACATAAATCAGACGAAGTAGAAGAGCATGAAGAACCGGAATGGGGAAAAGGAAAAGCGATTGCGATTTTAGCACTTTCGACGCTTGCTGTTGCGTACATTTCGGAAAAGCTTGTACATACGTTCGAAACGGTTGCCGAGTCGTTTGGCTGGAGCGAGTTGTTTATCGGGATTATCATCGTCGCCATCGTCGGAAACGCGGCAGAACACGCTTCTGCAGTCATTATGGCGTATAAAAACAAAATGAATGTCGCCGTAGAAATTGCGATTGGTTCGACGCTGCAAATCGCGATGTTTGTCGCCCCTGTTTTAGTGCTCATTTCTCTTCTCTTTCCAACGAGCATGCCGCTCGTATTTTCCCTTCCAGAGCTAGCGGCGATGGCGACATCGGTGCTGCTTATGATTGTTCTTTCGAATGATGGCGATACGAACTGGTTTGAAGGGGCGACGTTACTGGCGGCATATACAATTATGGGTATTGGTTTTTATTTGCTGTAAAAAAAAAAGAGGACTCTGTCAGACGGCAGAGTCCTTTTCCTATTATAAAAAATAGGAGGAAAAACAGCACATGTGTATATAGTATATCATGTTATTAGAAAATTTCAAATATTAAAATAAAAATATTATGCATGCTCGATGGATAAATGCGCTTTTTTTGAAAAAAATAACGAGGAAAGCAATAGAAAGGAGTAGAACGCAATGAGAAAATGGATTCTTGCTTGTGCGATAAGTTTGTTCGTCGCTTATTCTCCAGCGCTAGCTATTGCAGCCACGCCTGTCGACATTTCAAAAGAAAATACGTATCCAAATCCGACACAAGATTTGCCGTACTTGCAGCCGAGCCCGTTCGCTAAACAACTAATTGAAACGGCAAACGTCAAAATTGAAAATCCAGAACTTATTCGATTGTTAAACGAGTCATCGGTATCAAGTACCCCATTCGCGCTCGGCTACCGGGCGACGATTTATTTAGGACAGTGGCCGTTGAACTATCAATCGCTAGAAACGTCGACGAATTGGGAATATCAAAAAGTGAATACGAACTTTTTAGATAATCGCGGCGGCAATACGGCGCAAAAGCTGTATTATAAACAAGAAATGCAAAAACATATTCGCGGTGGGCTAACCGCGCCAGTGCCAAACGAAGAAGCAGTGAAAAAAATGATGCTTCTTACGGCGATGAAGAAAACGAATTTGCCGCTATCATTTAGCACCGTCATCGGCATTGGCACGAAAAAAGATCAGCCGTATCAAGTGCCTGTCAAAAAGCTCGGCTATTTGTATGCGTTTAGTCCGGCGGTCAATGAAAAAGGAAAAGTGACGTACGGGGAAGTATACATCGTACTAAAAGGAAATAAAAAGAAAATTGTCGTCAAAAACGTGATGACACAAGGCGTCGGTGCATGGATTCCGGTACAAGACCGGCTGTCGTTTTTGTATATTATAAGCGACCAGCCACGATAAAACGTCAAGGCAAGCTGCCTTGACGTTTATTTCGTGAGGTGTGCTTTTCGTTTGGTAAAATCAACGGTTGGATAATAAATGTTTTTAACGAGCACGTTCGGTCCTAGACATTGTACGGAAGGACAGTGGCAATTTAATTGCTTAGCGAGCGGCGAGCGCATCCATTTTTCGTACGCTTCTAGCAACGTATCGTGCTGGATGTTACCAAGCGACGGCTCATCGCCGAAATCGGTGACGATGATTTCCCCTGTGAAAATGTTGACATTTAGCCGGGAACGCCCATCGGGGTCGTTGCGCACGGTGACGTTTTTGCTTTCGTATAGCCGTTTGAGTAAGGCGAGGTCTTCTTCGTTGTCGCTGCATGGATAAAACGGAAGCGTACCAAACAGCATCCAGACGTTTTCATCGCGGACGTCTAGCAAATGATGAATCGCTGCTCGAAGTTCAGAAAGGCTGACCGTTTCAAGTGCACTTGCAAAATCGCTCGCATACATCGGATGCACTTCATGCCGCTTACAGTGCATTTCTTCGACAATTTGTCGATGAATCGTTTCTAAATGTGGCAATGTTCGTTTATTAATCATCGTTTCTGCAGAAACAAACACTCCCATTTTGGAAAGTACTTTCGCGTTTTCAATCATTCGGAAAAAATACGCTTCCCGTTGTTTTCGGCTCGGCTTTTTCTCCATCATCGCAAAGCCGCCCTCGACGAAATCGTCGATTGTGCCCCAGTTATGGGAAATGTGTAAAACGTCTAAGTAAAGGATAATTTTTTCGTATCGTTCCAAATCAATCGTTAAATTGGAGTTTAGTTGTGTGCGTACGCCGCGTTCATGCGCATATTTTAAGAGTGGCACGACGTATTGTTCGACAGACTTTAGCGAAAGCATTGGCTCGCCGCCAGTAATGCTTAATGAGCGCAAATGCGGAATTTCATCAAGCCGCCGAATCAAAAGCTCTACAGGCAGCGCTTCTGGGTCTTTCGTCTGCAACGTATAGCCGACGGCACAATGCTCACAACGCATATTGCAAAGCGTCGTTGTCGTAAATTCGATATTTGTTAGCTGCATGCTTCCATATTGCTTTACATCCATATATGCTTCCCACGGATCGAACGATGGGGTAATCGGTTCAAATGTTATCTGAGTCATACGCGTCTCCTTCACTATCGAAAATTTAACCATGTCCATTATAGTCCATTGTCATTTTTTCAACAATCGGGTACGATGGAAAGGAAGGGAGAGAAACAATTTGGGCAATGCAGTGTACGAAAAAGATCTACAACTAAAATATTTAAAAGAGCGGTTGAATATGCTTTTGCATATGCTCGATTCCCTCGACCCGGAGTCGACGGATGTCGACGACATTGACCGTCTTCTTGAGGTAATTGATTCGCTTGAAGTGAAGTACGAGCAATTCAAGAAAACGTGGTGAAAAGCTGGAGCGTCCAGCTTTTTTCTTTTTTTGGCCACCATCCGTTTTCATTGATTGGGAAAAAGCAGTATAATAAAGGGGAAAAAGATGGACAAAGGGGAAGGGGCGTTACGCATGGAAAAATTTCAAGAGAGTATGTATCAACTGATTGTCGAAACGTCAACCAAATTGCCGAAAGATGTGCGGCGGGCGATTGCGAAGGCAAAGCTGCGCGAAAACGCAGGCACAAGAGCGGCAATGGCATTAACGACAATCGCGGAGAACATTCAAATGGCGGATGAAAATGTTTCGCCGATTTGTCAAGATACGGGGATGCCAACGTTTAAAATTAAAGTGCCGGTTGGTGCCAACCAACTGAAAATGAAAGAGGCGATTCATCGAGCGATCGCTCAGGCGACGAAAGACGGCAAACTTCGTCCAAACTCGGTAGACTCGCTTACTGGTGAAAATAGCGGCAACAATTTAGGCGATGGCGTGCCAGTCATTAAGTTTGAACAGTGGGAGAAAGATTACATTGATGTTCGCTTAATTTTAAAAGGTGGCGGCTGTGAAAATAAAAATATTCAATACAGCCTTCCGTGTGAACTAGAAGGGCTTGGTCGTGCTGGTCGCGATTTAGATGGGATTCGCAAATGCATTTTGCATGCCGTCTACCAAGCGCAAGGGCAAGGATGTAGCGCAGGCTTTATTGGCGTTGGCATCGGTGGGGATCGCTCCTCTGGCTACGAATTAGCGAAAGAGCAGCTGTTCCGTTCGGTCGACGACGTCAATCCAAACGAAGAACTTCGCAAGCTCGAAGACTATATTATGGAAAACGCGAATAAGCTTGGGATTGGAACGATGGGCTTTGGGGGCGAAACGACACTTTTAGGCTGTAAAATTGGCGTCATGCACCGCCTTCCAGCGAGCTTTTTCGTTTCCGTTGCCTACAACTGCTGGGCGTTTCGCCGCTTAGGAGTGAAAGTGAGCCCAGAAACAGGTGAAATTCAAGAATGGCTTTACCAAGAGGGAGAAAACGTCGATTTTGCGAAAGAGCTAGAAAAAGCAGCGCAATCCGTACCGGCAGAAGGGCGTGAAATCGTTCTAGAAGCACCGCTAACGGAAGAACAAGTGCGGCAGCTAAAAGTTGGCGATGTTGTCCGCATTAACGGCATGATGTATACAGGCCGCGATGCGATTCATAAACATTTAATGGACCATGATGCACCGATTGACTTAAATGGGCAAATTATTTATCACTGTGGACCGGTGATGCTGAAAGACGAGAACGGCAATTGGCATGTCAAAGCGGCAGGTCCGACGACAAGCATTCGTGAGGAGCCTTACCAAGGAGAAATTATGAAAAAGTTTGGCATTCGCGCGGTGATTGGTAAAGGCGGCATGGGCGCCAAAACGTTGGCGGCGTTAAAAGAGCATGGCGGCGTGTACTTAAACGCCATCGGTGGTGCGGCGCAATATTATGCCGATTGCATTAAGTCGGTCGAAGGCGTTGACTTTTTAGAGTTTGGCATTCCAGAAGCGATGTGGCATTTGCGTGTCGAAAACTTTACAGCCGTTGTGACGATGGACTCGCACGGCAACAGCTTGCACGAAGATGTGGAAAAATCATCGCTTGAAAAATTGGCGCAATTGAAAGAACCGGTATTTAAATAATCGATGAACCCCGCAACCGTCGCGTTGCGGGGATTTTTGTTAAAATTTGTCGTGGGTAAAGTGCTGGAAATGGAAAACCCTATATGTAGTAGCTTTTTTAAGAGGGGGATTGCGGTGAACCGTTACATGTTTTTGTTGCTAGCGTTTATCGTTTCGTTTGCACCGTCATCTGTTTATGCGCTGTCGAACGAAGCGATTCATTGGGGGTTTTCCAAAAGCAAAAACCACGAACCACCTTCTGCTGGAAAAGAGTGGGATGCGCTTCTTGCGAAATACGACGCGTTTTATTTAGGAAATCCGCATGAAAAGGCGATTTATTTAACGTTTGATAACGGCTATGAAAACGGCTATACGGAACAAATTTTAAACGTGTTAAAAGAAAAGCATGTGCCCGCCACTT
This sequence comes from Anoxybacillus sp., assembly GCF_023512315.1. GTDB lineage: Bacteria > Bacillota > Bacilli > Bacillales > Anoxybacillaceae > Anoxybacteroides. The sequence goes on along the minus strand of NZ_JAILZV010000026.1, from coordinate 2,263 downwards.
TTTTTGTTACAGGTCATTATTTAGAAACGGCGCCAGAATTAGTGAAGCGAATGGCGAAAGAAGGGCACATTATTGGCAACCACTCTTGGTACCATCCAGATTTGACGACGGTAAGCGACGAGCGGCTACGTGCGGAGCTGGAGGCAGTGCGGAAAAAAACGGAGGAGTTAACTGGGCAAAAAGGGATGATATACCTCCGGCCACCAAGAGGTATTTTCAGCGAACGGACGCTCGCTATCGCTCGTGAACTTGGCTATTACCACGTGTTTTGGTCGCTGGCGTTTGTGGACTGGCACGTTGATAAGCAAAAGGGATGGGAATACGCCTATAATAATATTATGAAGCAAATTCATCCTGGAGCGGTCATTTTGCTTCATACGGTTTCTAAAGACAATGCCGAGGCTCTAGCAAAAGTGATTGACGATTTACGCAAACAAGGATATACATTTAAACGGCTAGACGATGTAATGATGGAAAAAACGGGGCTTTCCCCATGGCTATTTGCCCTTTGACTTTGTGCAAAGGGCTTTGTTTCGTTATAATAAAGGAAAAAAGGTAGGAATCGAGATGTGGCAACAACGAATCGAAGTAGAGGCTCCATACGATTTTTCACGTGTATTAGAGCGGCTTAGACAAGATCCGTTATCTGTAGTAGATGTCGGCAAACAACAGCTAGTCTTGCCTCTTTATATAAATGAAACTCCTGTTGCTGTTTCCGTTCGCAGTATCGGCACAAAACAAGCACCGGTTTTTCTTGTCGAGGCGCAGCACGAACAATTAAAAGAAGCGATATTGTCACGGTTGTTTCGCATATTGCATTGGGATCGCTCGCTTTTGCCGATTCATGAACATTTTTTGCAAACGGAGCTGCGGGACATTTTTCGTGAACATGAAGGGACACCGCTTGTGTTAGAAGCGGATTTATATTTTTGTTTAATCAAATGCATTATTCACCAGCAGCTACATATGAAAGTGGCGTACAAAATGACGGAACGGTTTGTGAAAGCGTTTGGGCGAGAAATGGACGGCATATGGTTTTATCCGCGCCCAGAACAAATCGCTCGCTTATCGTACGATGAGCTGAGAGCGTTGCAGTTTAGCGGAAAAAAAGCGGAGTATATGATTGATATTTCGCGACTTGTTGCGGAAGGAAAATTAGCACTAGAGAAGCTAGCCGAAGCAACAGATAAGGAAATTATGGACACGTTGCTTCCGCTGCGCGGCGTCGGGCCGTGGACGGTGCAAAACTTCTTGTTATTTGGGCTTGGTCGCCCGAATTTATTTCCGAAAGCAGATATCGGCTTGCAGCGGGCGGTGCAAAAATTGCTTTCATTAGAAACGAAGCCTTCGATGGCGCAAATGGAGGCGTTAAGTAAGCGATGGGAGCCGTATTTAAGCTATGCATCGCTATATTTATGGAGAAGTATTGAATAGGAGAGAGAACAATGCTACAGCAAGGACAACAATTTCCACTAACGATTAAACGGCTCGGCATTAATGGGGAAGGGGTCGGCTATTTTAAAAAGCAAGTCGTATTTGTTCCAGGAGCGCTTCCAGGAGAAGAAGTCGTTGTTCAGGCGACGAACGTGTATCCGACGTATGCCGAAGGAAAAATTGTCCACATCCGCAAACGCTCCCCGCACCGCGTTAAGCCGCGCTGCCCGGTATATGACCGATGCGGTGGCTGCCAATTGCAACATCTGGACTACAACGCCCAGCTAGAAGCGAAGCGCGATATCGTTATGCAAGCGCTAGAACGCCATAGCCGATTAAATATAGAAGCGCTTGATATTCGTCCGACGATTGGAATGGACGATCCGTGGCATTATCGCAACAAAAGCCAATTTCAAACAGGAGTGAAAAAAGGGCGCGTCATCGCCGGGCTTTACAGCATGAACTCGCATGAACTGATTGACATTGACCGCTGTTTCATTCAACATGACGCCACTAACCGCGTCACAACGGTCGTCAAAACGATTTTGCAAGATTTGCGCATTCCGATTTATCACGAACGGAAGAAAACAGGTGTTGTGCGCACGATTGTTGCTCGTGTCGGATTTTTTACAGGCGATGTGCAGCTTGTCGTTGTGACGGCGGCGAAAGAACTGCCGCGCAAAGAGCTGTTTGTAGCGGAAGTGAAGCGGCGGTTGCCAGAAGTGAAATCCATCGCGCAAAACATAAACGGACAAAAAACGTCGCTTATTTTTGGCGATGAAACGATCGTTCTCGCCGGTGAACCGTACATTCAAGAAGTGCTTGGCGA
>NZ_JAILZV010000258.1 GCF_023512315.1 Anoxybacillus sp. | reverse complement strand
TTTCGGTCCGCTCGACTTGCATGTATTAGGCACGCCGCCAGCGTTCGTCCTGAGCCAGGATCAAACTCTCCAAAAAAAGAGTATACCTTAGCTTTTAACGTTGGCTATTGTCTAGCTTCGGACGCCATCGACTCGCAACGCTTCAGTTCTGCTGCGGCGGCAATAGCCTCCAGCATCCCCTCCAGCGCGTTTTGTCGATAAGCGGGCGTCCTCCGCTTTTCTTATTGACGCTTCGTTTTGTTCAGTTTTCAAAGAACATCTATCAAACGACCTCACATAATATAACACACTTATACAACGAGGTCAATACTTATTTTTGATTTTTCTCTTGAATTTTTGTTGTTTAACAACAGCTCTAACAATATACCATCTTCTCACCTGTCAAGTCAACTATTATTTTCTGTGAAAAGAATGAATTTATGCGTGGTTGTTTTCATAGATGAGGAATAAAAATTGCTTATGAATGTTTTATCAAAAACGCACTACCGCTCGCTTTTCTCGTTCACGCCCATTCTTTTGCGAGCACTCCATATACAATATGGTCAACAAAATGATCGTACAGCCATTCTGCTTCCCTTATCATCCCTTCCTTCACCAATCCTAGTCGTTCGGGAATCGCTCTGCTTTTATAGTTACCAACTGCCACCCTGATTTCCACTCGATTTAATTGTAGCTGCTCGAACGCATAACGAATCAAAGCACGGCAAGCTTTCGTCATCAGTCCATGACCTTGGAATGACTCTGCCAACCAGTAGCCGATGCTCGTCTTTCGATTGTTTCTATCAATATAATGAAGACCAATAACCCCCGCTAATTGTCCCTTATACCAAATTCCCGCCTCTAACCCGTTATTCGCCGCAAATTTTTGCAACCCCAACTCAATAAACTGACGGAAATTGTCTATTGTTTGCGTCGCGTCGATCCAAGGCAACCATTGCCGTAAGTAAGGACGACACGAATCTACTAAGGCAAAAAGCACCTCTGCATCTTCTAGTTCAAGCAATTTCAACTCTGTGTCTTGATCAATATCCAGTTTCCACATATAAAATCCCCCCCTTTTTTGTCAAAAGTATACAACAAATTTAGCGAATAAACTACCTATAAACAAACCTACGGAATCGTAAAAAAAGATGCCTGCATTTTTTTGCAGGCATCTTAATATCACTATTCTCTCAAGAACAAGAAGTACGCAAGGAAAATGAAGAACAACGCATAAAGAATTGGATGGACTTCTTTACCGCGCCCTTTTACAATCATCGTAATCGGATAGAACAAGAAGCCGACTGCAATCCCTGTGGCGATGCTATAAGAAAGCGGCATTGTAATAAGTGTAAAAAACGCTGGAACGGCAACTTCGAACTTCTTCCAATTAATTTCTCCGACCGAAGACGCCATTAATACCCCAACGATAATTAACGCTGGTGCTGTCACCGGTGCGGTAATGACGCTCAATAATGGCGAGAAGAATAGCGCCAACAAGAATAAAATGCCTGTCACCACAGCTGAAAAGCCGGAACGTCCTCCTGCTGCAACCCCTGCGGATGATTCAATGTAAGAAGTCGTTGTCGAAGTTCCAAAAATCGCCCCGACCATGACCGCTGTCGCATCAACAAGCAACGCTTTCCCCGCCCGTGGCAGCTTGTTGTCTTTTAACAACCCTGCTTGGTTCGCTACCGCTAGAAGCGTTCCTGTCGCATCAAAAAAGTCAACGATAAAGAACGTTAAAACAACCCCTAGCATTTTCAGCGAGAAAATGTCCGGCAAATGCTTAATGGCAATCCCAAACGTCGGCGAGATATCTGGAATCGCTCCAATCACTTGATGCGGCACTTTAATTAATCCAAAAATCATACCAACTACTGCAGTAATAACCATTCCATAAAACACGCCGCCATTCACTTTTCGAACCATCAAAATAACCGTGACGACTAATCCAAAAATCGCTAACAACGTATTGCCGTTTTTTAAATCGCTTAAGCCAACGAGCGTTGCTGGATTGTCAACGATAATTCCTGCGTTTTGTAAACCGATAAATGTGATAAACAAACCGATTCCCGCACCAACAGCATATTTTAGCTCAACTGGAATGGCATCAATAATTTTTTCGCGAATCCCTGTTAACGTTAAAAGCGTGAAAATAATCCCTGAAACAAATACTCCTGCTAGGGCAGTTTGCCAAGGAATTTGCATATGCAATACAACCGTAAAAGCGAAAAACGCGTTTAGCCCCATTCCTGGTGCTAGCGCAATTGGATATCGTGCTAAAATTCCCATCAAAATGGAGCCATATGCCGCTGCCAGCGCTGTCGCGACAAACACAGCTCCTTGGTCAATCCGAAGTTCGTTCGGAAAATCTTTCACCGCTCCTAACGAAAGCGTAAATGGGTTGACGAATAAAATATAAGCCATAGATAAGAACGTCGTGAGCCCAGCAATTATTTCTGTCCGATAATTTGTCCCGAGCTCGTCAAATTGGAAATACTTTCTCACTGCTTTGTCCTCCTTAAAAAATAGTAAAACGCTTCTAGTAAGCTACCAGAAGCGCTGACTATAAGGATAA
>NZ_JAILZV010000257.1 GCF_023512315.1 Anoxybacillus sp. | reverse complement strand
AACGCGTCCGGCAGTACATTGAGGGGAAGAGGTTGTATGGAACGTCATGAAGCGTTAGAAATCGTCAAAAAGCAGCTGACGGAACATCGCTTTCAACATACGCTTGGAGTAATGGAAACGGCTGTCGCTCTCGCGAAGCAGTACGGGGCGGATGAAAAAAAGGCAGAGTTAGCTGCCATTTTCCATGACTACGCAAAATTTCGCCCAAAAGAAGAAATGAAACAAATCATTTTAGCGCAAAATATGCCAAATGATTTGCTTTCGCATAATACCGAACTTTGGCATGCGCCAGTCGGGGCGTATCTCGTGCAAACCGAAGTCGGTATTGATGACGAAGAGATTTTAAATGCGATTCGTTATCATACCTCAGGCCGTAGCGACATGACATTACTAGAGAAAATTGTCTATATCGCTGACTATATCGAACCAGGACGAATCTTTCCTGGCGTAGAAGAAGTGCGCGAATTAGCAAAACATGATTTAGATGATGCGCTTATTCAAGCGTTAAAAAATACGATTCAATTTTTGTTGAAAAAAAATCAGCCGATTTATCCAACGACCATTGATACGTATAATGCGCTCATCATGCAGAAAAAGGGGGAGTCTTCCAGTGAATGAACGTGATATTTTGCGCGTCGCTGTTCGGGCGGCCGATGAAAAAAAGGCAGAAAACATTGTTGCCTTAAACATGAAAGGCATTTCGCTTGTCGCGGACTATTTTATGATCTGCCACGGCAATTCAGAAAAACAAGTGCAAGCTATTGCGCGGGAAATTAAAGAAAAGGCGGAAGAACAGCAAATTCCGGTGAAACGATTAGAAGGATTTGACGAAGCGAAATGGGTGCTCGTCGATTTAGGGGATGTGGTCGTTCATGTGTTTCATAAAGACGACCGCGCGTATTACAACTTAGAGCGTCTTTGGGGCGATGCGCCGGTAGAAGACGTGGCGAGTGATTTCGTGCAATGACGTACGAATCATTTGCCTATTGGTACGATGCGTTAATGAGCGACGCGCCATACGACGAATGGAAAGATTTTGTCGAACAAAAGGTGCGCCAATACTGCGCAGGTGCGAAACGGGTGTTGGATATTGGTTGTGGAACAGGGGAATTAGCCGTTCGTTTAGCGAAAGCCGGTTTCACAGTGACGGGCGTCGATTTGTCAGAAAATATGCTCGCCGTTGCACAAGAAAAAGCGGAGCGGGAACACGTGAACGTTGCGTTGTTCCAACAAAACATGACCGAACTAGATGTTCCGCCCGTCGATATTGCTGTCATTTTTTGTGACTCGCTGAACTATTTATTAACGGAATCAGACGTCGTGCAAACGTTTCGTCGGGTATACACAACGCTTCAAGAAGGCGGCTTATTGTTGTTTGATGTCCACTCTGTCTATAAAATGGAGTTATTTCAAGGCTCGACGTTCGCCGATAGCGATGAGTCGATCAGCTACATTTGGCAATGCGACCCGCTAGAGACCCCACATACGGTCGCGCATGAACTAACATTTTTTGTGCAGACGGAAAACGGGATGTACGAACGGTATGATGAATCGCACGTCCAGCGCACGTTTACGCAGCAACAATACGAGCAATGGCTCGCGGATGCAGGGTTTACAGTGCTAGAAGTATGCGCGGATTTTACCGATTCCGCTCCGTGTGCCACATCGGAACGTCTTTTTTTCGTGGCAAAAAAATAAGCTGTCCAACGTGGCAGCTTATTTTTTTAGCAGGAATTTTGTTGTTTTTGTCGAATTAGTGAAATTGGTTGTGAATTTTTTTTACTTCCTCCATAAATTTTTTGTTCGTTTTTTCAAAAACGTGTGCAAACATCTCACCGATTTCTGCTTCTAGCACCGCAATCCCTTCTCCAGTTATCCCGCCTTTGACGCACACTTTTTCTTGCAATGCGGGAAGGGTGTACATTTGTTTTTTCAATAGCTCCCCGACGCCAATAATCATGTCGCTTGCTAGTTGGGTCGCCATGTCTTGAGAAATGGCTGTTTTTTGTACCGCAGCATCGATAAATCGCTGCAGCAAATAGCTAAAAAAAGCTGGTCCGCAGCTAGCGATATCCGAGGCGATTCGCGTCATGTTGTTGTCAATAAAGACGGGCGTAGAGATTGCTTGAAATAAACGCTCAATATACGTACGGTAATGTGCAGCGCACCGATGGCCAAAAGTAATGAGCGAACTCCCAGCAAGCGCTCGATTCGTAATGCTTGGAATGACGCGAGCGACGTGGCAAGGGACAACAGACTCGAGCTGCTCGACGGTAATTGGACTCGTGATGGAAACGAGGCAATGCTCAGCTGTCCAGTAAGGTGCTAGTTGGATTAAAAGGGGGTGAATATCCAATGGTTTGATGCATAAAAAGACGATGTTTGCCCGTTGAATGACTTCTTCTGGATTGGCTACTACTTCGATTTGCGGGTAAGTGTGTTGAACGTCCAACGCTTTTTTTAGTGTGCGATTCGTGATGACGATATCTTGTTCGGCGACCGCACGTGCTTCTATCCATGCCTCAATGAGCATTCTCCCCATGTTGCCTGTGCCAATCACACCGATTTTCACGGC
>NZ_JAILZV010000256.1 GCF_023512315.1 Anoxybacillus sp. | reverse complement strand
GTCAACAATCCGGGCCGAAGCACTTTTATCCGCATGAGCCCCTCTCCTTCCATTCGTCATACTCCTGCCGGGAAATAGCCCGGAAACGGATCCGATCCCCTGCTTGCAGCAATGTTGGAGGATTATTTTCCGGCACAAACAGTGGAAGCGGAGTTCGTCCAATTAGCTGCCAGCCTCCTGGCGTTTCAATTGGATACACGCCGGTCTGCATCCCGGCAATACCGACGGAACCGGCCGGAATCTTCAACCGCGGCGAAGAACGGCGAGGGGTAGCAATCTGTTCCGGCATTCCTCCCAGGTAGGGAAAACCCGGCGCAAAACCAATCATGTATACTAAATATTCAGCACCGCTATGAATCTGGATGACATCCTCTGGCGTCAATCCGTTATGATGCGCTACAAATTCAAGATCCGGTCCAAACTCCCCACCATAACAAACAGGAATTACGACTTCATTTCCGTGGGAAATGTTGACAGACTCTAACGATGAAAGAATATTTTTTAATACAGTACAAATTCTTTCAAAAGGGAGAACCTCGATATGCGATTTTCGGTTTAGATTCTTTACAAACTGGATCGGATCATAATAGACGGTAACCGTTGTATAAGCAGGAACAACTTCAATAATTCCTTCTATATGATGATCTGTAAAATAATTAATAAATTGACGAACTCGTCGATGAATGTCGTAATTAATTTGGTCGCCAAACTTAATAATTAGCGCATTCTCACTAAGCGGTATAAACTCATAATTCAACATTTTTTCCCCCGCCAAAACGAAGTGCTTTTGAAATTTGTTTCGTTGCGTGCTTTGTTTTAAAACGAATGGTTCTAATCGAAAGCTAATCTTGCTGTAGCCTTTCTGAAGTACGTTACCAATGACCTTTTAGAAACTATGCTTGATTCCAATGCTCCTTCACCATATTGTGTCATTAATTCATGAATCATCTCATCTCTAACATCTTCGGGAATGAGCCCATCTTGAAGGAGAACGAGAATCGATTCCATATGCTTAACTCAGGGCTTGACAGGTATTACGAAAAAGTTAATAAGGTGATTGCCGAACTTTTTGCATGAATCGCTTCGGATCATCAAGTGGTTCAAAGCCGTATTTGCTATATAATGAATGTGCATCTTTAGTAGCTAACATGAACGGCCGAACACCTTGTAGCTCATGATGATTCGTAATGATACTCACTAACCATTTAGATAAGCCTAATTTACGATAACTTGGCAAATAAACACATCGGAAAGGTAAGCATACGTCGCTAAATCCGTAATCACCCTTGCAAATCCAACTTGTTCCCCGACTCTGTTACTTATGTCACCTTTATACACCCCAAAACATAAAGGTGTGTTTTCGATTGATTTTATGACAACTTCTTTCGGAATTCCTTTTGACCAATAGGCTTCTTTGCTCAAAAAATGATGGATGGTATCTACGTCTAAATACTGCTTGTTAGTAGAAATAAAAAACCCTTCATTTACCCACGTATCCATCGCCCATCCTCCTATAAAATCTTAATTTTTAATCAATATAGAATATTATAACACTTAAAACTCGGACGACCTAGCTGCTTAAAGGTATTTCACGAGAATTCATTCTTTAGAGAAAAGCTATGGAACGATCGAAAAACGAGAAGAGGAAGAAAAATCAAGATTACGAAACAAAATATTGAAGAGAGAACTAGGGAAAGATGCTACTCTCAAGCGTGTGGATTAACTAATAAAAACCAGTTTAGAACACTCTATTCCTAGCTTTTCTCCCTTTTCATCTTCACTTATCCTGTGGGGCTGTCAAGTGCTTTTCTTGGCAGTTTCACGAGGTTTTGGGACAATGAGAAAAAGACGAGAAAAGAAACGGAACCAAAGCTTTACCACTCTGATTCCTTCACATGATAAGAAAGAGGAACAGCACCATATCACTTCAGCTTCTCAATCTCTTTCAAAGGCAACTCCGTCAGTTCATGGATTGTCTGTATATCATAGCCTTTCGCCAACATCTTTTTCGCGATCTGGCGCTTTTCTTGCTGCAGACCTTCTTTTAAGCCTTTTTCTAACGCTTTTTTCTCATATGAAATAATTAACTCTAACACTTGTTCTTTTTCTTTCGTTTCCATTTCATTCACCTCGTTTCGCAATTGTTGTTCTTCCTCATCCGACAGCTTAACATATGTTTCAAAAAAGCCGATTAACAATCGCTGCTTTGCTTCGTCTAATTCCATCCGTACAATCATGCGTAAAAATTGTTTTTTCAGTTCTACCCGTTCACTTTCAGTATACCCCATTTTGCTTAATAACGCAGCGGCGATTGGGTTGTCATGGCGAATGTAATCACGCCAGTTTTGCTTGCGCAACTCCACAGTTAAAAATCGAAAGTGAAGCACATCGAAAAATGGAAATTGGAGCGTAAACGATGAAGGTTCATGGCGAAGATAGTCGTAGCTAAATACCGCAATCGGCAACATGCGCTTTCGGTATTTTTCAAACAAGCGGCTAAAGTAAATAAACATCCGTTCAGGAAACGATGGCTGCACGTAGCTTTGGTTTTCGATATGGACGATAATCAAGCCGTCTTCCCCTTTTAATTTTGTTTCCACCAGCAC
>NZ_JAILZV010000255.1 GCF_023512315.1 Anoxybacillus sp. | reverse complement strand
TACTGCCGCTGTCCTAACGTTTTGACGCGAACCGGTTTCCCTTTCGCGTTTTTTGTAATTTCTTCGTCATACAGTTCTAAAAAATATTCGATCGTTCCGTTTTTCGCCATTTGCACGGCGTACATAACGTCTCGCTCGCTAATCGCAATTCCTTTGCGAATGACGCGAAGCAACTGGCGCAAGACGTCATCGACGAGCTGAACGTGTTCGTGGCTGCCGGAAACGTTGACGACACCGCCGCGCGTCACAATCGAAACAGCCAATTCTTGTTCGATTCGCTTCAAGTGGGCATCATGAATGCCAAAAAGCGAAATCGCTTCATTTGGATTTTCGATTTGCTGGCTAATCGTGACAAACTCTTCTGACATTCCTCAATCTCCTTGAACAATTGGTTGTGGTTGCGCAATGTTTTCATGAACTTCATAATACATTTCTACTTTTACTTTACCATTCTCTTTCTCCGCATGCAAAACCTTTTCATCTTTAATGGACGCGTCGTCGTCTAATTTTGCCTGCAACTCTTTTCTGGCGATTTTTTTCGCTTGTTGAAACGCCTCGTTCCATGTATAGCTTCGCTTCACTTGTTCTGTTTCGCGGTAAATAACACGCTCATACACAATCGGCAGCTCCCATTTCCAAAACCGGAGCGGTCGCTTTTGTGATTCCGTTTCGTAATGAGCAAACGACCGTTTTTGAAATCCCCAAACAGGAATAGAAAAAGATTGAATGGAAAGGTAATGTTTCTCCACGTATTTCCCAGTAAAAACATGAAACACTGCCTCTAACGGAAGGACAACGGTAGACTTGTACCATGTTTCACCAAAAATTTTTCCTTTCGCAGGCACAACTTTTGTTTGCCCTTCTTTTCCGATAATGCCGGAGACTAATATTTGCCCTTTTTCTACATGGTCATGAACGGAGACAAGCGGCTGCCCCTCTTCCACGAACAAATCGGTAATGACTGCTTTCTTTTTGGCGACTAAATGGCGAACCGGTAGTTGTTCCGGCTCTTTCGGTTGTTTTTTTTCCACGACCTGAAAATAAAACGTCGTCCCCCTTAATTCAACTCCCACCCACGTGAGTGTATCAATGCGATCCGTTAATTTTTTTTGAATCATTTCCGGCGGATCAAGCAGAAATTGAAACGCTCCTTTTTCTACCCCCATTTGCTTCAGTTCTTTTAAAATGCGATGTTCCGTTTCCGGTTTCGCCCCCTGTACATGCACGTCCCATACCATATTGGATAGCAGAAACACGACGGCAAAAAATAAAAAAATACCGAGCAAAAAACCGACATTAGCGGCCGTTTTCTTCAGAAGAAACGGAAACCCGCTTCTTCTGCCAAAAGAAAGCTTGCATTCACTTTGGCGGACAATTGGACGAAGACGCGGAACGTCCTTTAGCAACATAAAAAAGGTGAGTTTATCTTCCCCTATTTTTCGTACGTTCCAAACGGCCACGCCGCTTCGCAAGCAGGCGTTCACCAATCGCTCCGTCCCTCTTCCTTGTACGGTCACTTGGACGCTTCCGATAAAAAAATGAGCCCATGTATTTTTCATCCTCTTCCTCCTCATTGATCCAAATAAATGACTTGCTCGATTTTTCCTTCGAGTAAAATTTCTTCTGGTAAAATCGTTTTAATGACAAACTCTTCGCCGCGAACGAGGAGTTGGCCTTGTTTTAATAGTAAGCGCAGTTCTTTATCGCTAAACGTCAATAACCCGCGATGGTTTTCGATGTAAATATGTATATGTCCGATCATTGTAACGCGAGGAAGGTCCATGACAACATCGGCCGGTAATTCTAATTGATTTGCGAGCCATTTTTTCACTTGTTGCCGCCATTTTTTCATTAAAAGAACCCCCTTTCATCTCATACATATGAGAAAAAAAGGGGGGATAGCACTAAAAAAAGACTGCCTTGCGAGCAAGGCAGTCTTTTATGCTAAATATTGTTGTACAAGTTTGTTGACGAGAGAGCCATCCGCTTTTCCTTTTACTTTTGGCATGATTGCTCCCATCACTTTGCCCATATCCGCTTTCGAGGAAGCACCGACTTCGGCAATCGTTTGCTGAATGATTGCTGCCAGTTCTTCTTCACTAAGCTGAGTTGGCATGTATAGTTGAAGTATACGAATTTCTTCCTTTGTTTTGTCAACAAGGTCTGAACGACCAGCGTTTTCGAATTCTTGGAGGGAGTCTTTACGCTGTTTTAATTCGCGAGCAAGTACGGTCAGCTCTTCGTCTTCAGATAACGTTTTGCCAAGTTTAATCGCTTCGTTTTGCAACGCCGCTTTCACCATCCGAATGACGGAGAGTTTTTCCTTTTCTTTGTTTTTCATCGCTTGCTTCATATCATCGTTTAGACGTTCAAGAAGACCCATAAATACACCCTCTTTTAATGCTTGCGCTTTCTAGCCGCTTCAGACTTTTTCTTACGTCTTACGCTTGGCTTTTCATAGAATTCACGCTTTCTTGCTTCTTGTAACGTACCTGTTTTGGAAACAGCACGTTTGAAGCGACGAAGAGCATCTTCAAGCGATTCGTTTTTGCGAACGATTGTTTTTGACATCCTACTTCCCTCCCTCCGAACAACAACACTTGCATTTGTAGTAC
>NZ_JAILZV010000254.1 GCF_023512315.1 Anoxybacillus sp. | reverse complement strand
CCCGGTGCCGAAATCGCGCTTTATCAAAGCTTTTTGTCCGAAGTCGATTATACGACGCTTGTGACGTATAACGGAAAAGCGTTCGATTGGCCGGTTGTCCAAACGCGCCATACACTTATTCGCGATGCACTTCCTCACCTGCCGTCGTTCGGTCACTTTGATTTATACCATGCCTCGCGGAGAATATGGAAACAACGGCTCTCTTCTGTGCGGCTTGCTTATGTCGAAAAAGAAATTCTTGGGGTCGAGCGAAAAGAAGACATCCCCGGCTTTTTAGCACCGATGATGTACTTTGAGTTTCTTTCCACGAAACACCCAGAAACGCTCGTCGGAGTGCTAAAACATAACGAAATGGATGTATTATCGCTTATTGTTCTTTATATTCACTTATCAAAACAAATTTTGCAAGCGGAAGAAATTGACCACGCGACGGAAAAACTGGAAATGGCTCGCTGGTTTGATACGCTAGGAGAAGTAACGGAAGCGAAAAAAGTGTACGAGCAAGTGGCGGAAAGCAGCCGGCACGAAGCAATGCAGGCGAAATGGAACCTTTCATTAATTTATAAAAAAGAAAAAAACTATTCAAAAGCGATTGCTATTTGGGAAGAGTTGTTTTTGACCGGACAAGGGCGCTGGAAAATCGAAGCGGCTATTGAATTGGCGAAACTATACGAACACCGGTTTCGCGATCCGAAAAAGGCGTACCATTATGCGGAGGAAGCGTATCGCTTGCAAAAAACACTCGGTCGTCTTTCAGGGCAATCAGTCGAGGAAATAAAGAAACGACTCGACCGGCTTATGCGGAAAATCACGCAATAATTTCCTAGGCAAGCGCAAGAAACGACAGAAAATAAAGAAAATTTGTTTTTTCGGTGCGAATCTTGTAGAAAAAACAGAGAATGTGTACAATTATGTGTTGTGAATAGAACGTAGAACGGGGAGACGAGCCGTGAAAAGCATGTATAAAAAAATTTTATATTTGTTTTTTTGTTGTTATTGGCTTAACGATGGTGTTGTTTACGAATTTGACGTAGAAATCGGCGGAAAATAGGTCTTTGTACTAGTACGAGTCCGCTCCTTTCATCATAGGCTAATATTGTCAAACAGCATATGACAGAAAGGAGAAATGGCGATGTTTCGACCACATGTTATGCCGCCGATTGTTCACCCAACGAAATGCTGCGTTCAACATCATTTCCAAGCAACGGTGGTGCCGCACATTCATCCGTCCCATACGACGCATGTGAACCATCATTTGTATCAGCACCAGCACTATTTCCCGCATACGGAATCGGTGGTAAACGAAGTAGCGAACCAACAATTTTGTTGCGGCGGCCCAGCACCAATGCCGTGGGGGTATTAATCGCGGACAGGAACTGAGTATTCAGTTCCTGTTTTCCTATCAAGGAGGGAAAAAATGAAAGTAATAGCAGTAACCGGCTATAAGCCGTACGAACTAAGCATTTTTTCCAACGACCATCCAGCGGTTAGCTACATCAAAAAGGCGATTGCCAAACGACTACTTGCATTAGCGGAAGAAGGATTGGAATGGGTAATTATTAGCGGACAACTCGGAGTAGAGCTATGGGCGGCAGAAGTAGTATACGACATACAGGAAATATATCCACATTTGCGGCTAGCGGTACTAGCCCCATTTTTGCAGCAGGAAGAGCGATGGAACGAAAAAAATCGCGAATATTATGAATTGATCGTTTCTCAAGCAGACTTTTTGGACTATATTACGAAACGTCCGTACGAAACCCCTGCGCAGTTTCGCTTGAAAAACGAATTTATTTTGGCAAAAAGCGACGGCTTATTAGTCGTTTACGACGAAGAAAAAGAAGGGACGCCGAAGTTTATCATAGAGATGGCAAAGAAAAAAGAGAATTATCCGATAATGTCGATTACGTTTTCTGATATACAAACCATCATCGAAGAGGAGCGATGGGAAATTGACAATCGTGGGACTTTCTGAAAAAATAAAGGAAAGAGTAGCGGAGGGGGAACGATGATGTTAGCAGGTCGTGTGAAATTAACCGCGAAAGACATTTTAGAAAAAGAATTTAAAGTAAGTATGCGCGGATATAATCAAGACGAAGTCGATCAATTTTTAGACACGATTATTAAAGATTATGAAGCGTTTCATCAAGAAATTGAGGAACTGCAACAAGAAAACATGCGGCTAAAACGCCAAGTCGAGGAACTTCAAAAGCGACAACAGACGCCGGCAGGAACGACGAACTTTGATATTTTGCAACGGCTGTCTAACTTAGAAAAACACGTATTTGGAAACAAGTTGTACGAATAAGGTACATAGGCGAAAAATTTCCCATTGCAGTGCGCGGCAAAATCGACTATACTACATGTTGCACAGGCATTAATAATGTTCGGGTAATCGCTGCGGTTTATGGAACCGTAGAGGAAAGTCCATGCTCGCACGGTGCTGAGATGCCCGTAGTGTTCGTGCCTAGCGAAACCATAAGCTAGGGCAGTCTGGCTACGGCTGGGCTGACGGCGGGGAAAGAACCTACGTCCAATGGATATGGTTCTATTACCCTGAAAGTGCCACAGTGACGAAGCTCTAAAGGAAACTTTAGAGGTGGAACGCGGTAAACCCCACGAGCGAGAAACCCAAATGATGGTAGGGGCACCTTCCCGAAGGAAATGAACGGAGGGAAGGACAGATGA
>NZ_JAILZV010000253.1 GCF_023512315.1 Anoxybacillus sp. | reverse complement strand
AGTAAAAGTTGTTCCGGTTTTTCTAACACGCTAGCGACTGCCGCCATAAACCGCCCTGCTGGTTCTCCATCGATGACGCGGTGGTCGAAGGTTAACGAAATGCCCATCATATCTCGAATGACGATTTCTTCTCCGATGACGACTGGCTTTCGCTTTATCGCATGGACACCTAAAATTGCAACTTCTGGATAGTTAATAATCGGCGTCGCAAACCAGCCACCGTTTGCCCCGGTACTTGTAATCGTGAACGTGCTTCCTTGCAATTCATCGACACGAAGCGTATGGCGATGTGCTTTTTCCGTCAACTCTGCAAGTTCTTCCGCAAGCTCACGAATCGATTTTTGGTCGGCATGGCGAATGACCGGAACGACAAGTCCTTCTTTCGTCGCCGTGGCAATCCCGATATGATATTCTTTTTTCAGCACAATTTCGTTCGTTGCTTCATCAAGGGCGGCGTTAAACAGCGGGTGTTCCTTTAACGCACGCGTGACCGCTTTAATGACAAACGGCAAATACGTAAGCTTTATCGATAGCTGATTCATTAAACTTGTCCGAATGTCGACAAGCGTTGTTACATCGACTTCGTCCATTCCGGTGACATGGGGGGCAGTATAGAATGATTTCACCATTTTCTCTGCAATTTTTTTCCGCAAGCCACGCATCGGGAGGCGTTCTTCCGTTTGTTTTAGCGGGGACACCGTTGGCTCTATTGTTTCTAGCGCAGGGGCGGCCGCAGCCGCTGCTCGCTCGGTTACATACCGCTCTAAATCGGCAACGACGACCCTCCCTCCTTCGCCTGTTCCTTTCACGTCTTCAATCGGAATGCCCATCTCCCGTGCCCGTTTTCGAACAGACGGCGCCGCAATCACGTGCTTTTTCCGGTGAGAGGCAAGTTCGACAGCCGCCTGTTGCGGTGCAAATTGTGCGACCGCTTGAAGAGGCGTAGGTTGTGCGACTGCCTGTTGCAACGCAGACGGTGCGGCCGCTTGAGGCGGCACAAATGGTGCAACCGCTTCCATTTTTTCTTGCATATCGACGATGATCAGCGGCTCTCCTACCTTCACCACTTCTCCCTCAGATCCAGCAAGGGCAACGACTTTCCCTGCAACAGGGGTGGAAATTTCAACCGTCGCTTTATCGGTCTGAATTTCTGCAATTGGCTGATCGATCGTGACTTCTTCTCCTTCGTGAACGAACCATCGAACAATCTCCGCTTCATGCAGCCCTTCGCCAATATCCGGCAGTTTAAATTCGTAGCGCACCATAATCTTCTCCTTTTCTTTCTTAATCGAACGTAATACCATGGAAGTTCGTAGATGTGGGACATGCATTCTAGCTGTGAGGACGGTGTAAAAGCAGTTGTTTTTTCGGCAAAATAAATAAGTCGAAATATTCTGAATGATATATTTATCATAATGGGCATTTTCTTCCACGTCAATCTCTATCTTTTAGACATTTTTCGCGAAAAAACGCGCGGTTCGCGCGCAGGATAATATTATTGTGAAATATAGTTGATAATGATGGAACATATTATCCGATTGAAAGCGCAAAACGGGGAAGTGTTAATTCGTAATAAAAAATCCTACCATGAACACATGGTTAGGATAAAAAGCGACCTTCGATTAACTTCATCATGTCTTCAAAGTCAAACGGTGCTTCGTTTTTTAGTTTTTCAGCAAATGCGCTTATCGTTTGTAATACGGTTACGCTTTCTACCGGATGCTTTCCGGTTGCACTTTCTGCCGATAACATCACCGCATTCGTGCCGTCGAGCACCGCTTGAAAAATGTCAGTCACTTCGGCGCGCGTCGGGTTTTCTTGCTCTACCATCGACTGCAACATTTGTGTTGCTGTAATGACATACGTATGAGAGCGATTGCATTCGTAAATCATCGCCTTTTGTAAAAGCGGAACCCACGCCAAGGGAAGTTCGACTCCTAAATCGCCGCGCGCTACCATAATTCCGTCTGCTGCCTCACGAATAGTTGGAAAATTTTTCACCGCTTCTAGCGTTTCTATTTTGGCGATAACCATCGGCTTTTTCGCATTGCCGATGGAAGCGATGAACTGGTGGACTTCATGCAAATGAACCGCTTCGCGAACGAATGAACACGCGACCATATCGACTTCCTCACGCAACAAAAATTGTAAATCGCGCTCATCTTTTTTCGTCAAAGCTGGCAATGATAGTTTCGTTCCTGGCAAATTGACACTTTTTCGACTCCCGATTGGTCCACCGGTGATTACTTCTGTTTCGATTTCTTGTTCTCCTATTCGTTTGACGACCAATTCTACCGCTCCGTCATTTAATAAAATTTTTGCCCCGATCGTGACGTCTTTCGTCATTTGCTCATAGTCTACTCCTGCTTCCTTGTCTGTCCCAAGGCAGTCAGTCGTCCGCAACGTAAACCGTTGTCCTGTTTGTAATACGGCCGTTCCCCCTTGTACGTCGCCTAAGCGAATTTTCGGTCCTTGCAAATCCCCTAATATTTTTACTTTCTTTCCGAATTGTTTATTTAACGAACGAACTGTTTTGATAACCTCTTGGTGACTAGACTGTTCCCCGTGCGATAAATTGAGTCTTACAACCGTCATTCCATGCTCCATTAACGCTTGAATCATGTCCCGACGATTCGTCGCTGGTCCAATGGTGCAAATGAGATCGATTGCCATCTTTTCATCTCCTCTTTC
>NZ_JAILZV010000252.1 GCF_023512315.1 Anoxybacillus sp. | reverse complement strand
ATGCGCACAGCATGCCCTCCTCGAACAATGAACGCTTTGCGGGCAAATGTCATTTGCCCGCCGGCGTTCTTGTTCGATGAAAGAGGCAGAAAAGCTTGTGTTCCGTCATATGATTCTGTATTTTTTAGTAAAATAATTGCTAATCAACACTCCGTGTATTTTGCTGCATTCATTCCAGCAAGACGACCAGTGACGAGGGCAGCGGTAATGTTATATCCGCCAGTGTAGCCGTGGATATCTAAAATCTCCCCGCAAAAATAAAGTCCTTTTACTAGCTTTGACGCCATTTCTTTCGGATGAATTTCCTTTACTGACACGCCTCCACCGGTGACGAATGCTTTTTCAAGTGGCAACGTGCCGTGAACGTGAAAGGTAAAGTTTTTACAGCTAGCAACAAATGCCCGTACTTTTTCGTGTGGAAGCGTACTTGCTGGCGCTTGTGGGTCGATTTCATTTTTCTCTAACAAAAACAATACGTATCGCTCCGGAAGCAGCCCTTTTAAGACGTTTTTCATCGCTTTCTTTGGCTCGGCTTTCATCATATGGAGAATACGCTGAAATAGTGCCTCGCCATTCTCGTCAGGAAGCGCATCGATACTTACGGAGACTTCCTCTCTTTTCTTTAATTCTTTCACGACAAATTGGCTGCAACGTAGGGCAGCTGGACCGGAAATGCCAAAATGGGTGAAAATCATGTCCATGCGATGGGTGACGACTGGCTTCCCTTTTTGGTTCAGCACGCTTAACGCCACATCCCGCAGCGAAAGACCTTGTAGCGTCCGCGCTTGAATAAACGGTTCATGCGAGGTAATCGGCACTTCGGTTGGAAACAATTCGGTCACCGTATGCCCAGCTTTTTCCGCCCACACGTAGCCATCACCGGTTGAGCCGGTATGAGGGACGGATTTTCCGCCGACAGCAATTACGACGCTTGTTGCAGCGATAAATTCTCCTGTTTTTAACGTTATTCCGATCGTTTTCCCGTCTTTATATTCGACATCGGCAACAGGGCTGTTAAGGCGAATGTGCACCCCGAGCCGCTCCAATTCATGAATCAATGCGCGTACAACCGATTGAGCATCGTCTGTCACAGGAAACATTCGCCCGTGGTCTTCTTCTTTGAGCGCCACCCCAAGCCGCTCAAAAAACTGGATAATGTCTTCGTTGTTAAAGACGGAAAACGCACTATATAAAAAGCGGCCGTTTCCAGGGATGTGCCGAATGATTTCCTCAATCGGCAACCGATTCGTTACATTGCAGCGTCCTCCACCAGAAATCGCAAGCTTTCGACCAAGCTTGTCTCCTTTATCAATGAGTAGAACGCTCGCGTTTTGTTCTGCGGCGGCAATCGCTGCCATTAAGCCAGACGGTCCGCCACCGATGACAATGACATCATACACTTGCTCCACCAACCTTTCTTTCTCTATTATAGTCAAGAGAAGAAAATTTCTCGACTTTCTCGTGAATGTGATAAAATACAGAAGTTATGAAAAGTCGCTTTTAGGGAAGGGATATTATGTCATCAAAATTGTTGCGCGGGACGTTTATATTGACCGCTGGAGTACTGCTATCACGCATTCTCGGGCTTGTGTATGTCATCCCATTTTACCCGCTTGTCGGAAAACAAGGGGGAGCGCTTTATTCGTATGGATATGTACCGTATCAAATTTTTATTAGCCTTGCAACAGCTGGGGTGCCGCTAGCTGTTTCAAAATTTGTCTCGAAATATAACGCGTTAGGCGAGTATCGCACCGGCTACCGGTTGTTCCGCTCGGGGCTTGTATTAATGACGATGACTGGTCTTGCCGCTTGCGCCATTCTTTATATGATTGCCCCGTGGCTTGCGCCGTTTGTTATTGATGAACAAATCAAAGGAAACTCGGTGGCTGATGTCGTCACCGTCATTCGCGCCGTAAGTTTTGCGTTAATTATTGTGCCAGTGATGAGTTTAATTCGCGGGTTTTTCCAAGGGCATGAATCGATGGGGCCGACGGCAGCGTCACAAGTAGTCGAACAACTCATTCGTATCGTTTTTTTACTTGCCAGCTGCTATATTGTCTTACGCGTGCTTCACGGTTCGCTTGTGACGGCGGTTAGTTTGGCGACGTTTGCTGCGTTTGTCGGCGCGTTAGGAGGTCTTGCCGTATTAGTTTGGTATTGGTGGAAACGAAAAGAGTATTTAGCACAATTGCTTACAAAAGATCGCGGACAGCTTCATCCTCCATTAAAAGATATGTACAAAGAATTAATTATGTATGCGGCACCGTTCGTCTTTGTTGGATTAGCAACACCGCTCTATCAGCTCATCGACCAGTTTACGTTCAATCGAGCGATGACAGAGATTGGTTTAGCAAAAATTTCAGAAGAAGCGTATTCTATTTTTAACGTTTGGGCACAAAAACTTGTGATCATCCCTGTAACGCTGGCGACGTCATTTGGGTTGACGCTTATTCCAACGATTACAAAAGCGTATGTGGCGAACGACCGAAAATCGTTGCGCAAATATTTAAACCAAACATTTCAAGTTGTCCTATTTTTAACGGTACCGGCCGTCGTCGGGATGGCTGTTTTAGCGGAGCCAGTGTATGCGGCGTTTTACAGCTACGATTCGCTCGGAGGAGAAGTGTTGCGCTGGTATGCGCCAACGGCGATTTTATTTGCGCTGTTTTCTGTGACGGCAGCGGTGTTGCAAGGAATTAATCAGCAGCGCTTTACGGTGGT
>NZ_JAILZV010000251.1 GCF_023512315.1 Anoxybacillus sp. | reverse complement strand
GGCAAGCTTTTTTTATCATTCATTGCGTAAAATCAACAAAAAATCGGGGTACGTCTTTAAAACTTTTGACAGTACCGTTAAATAGAAAGAGGTTGATCACATGAAAATATTAGTGTTAAACGGAAGTTCACGAGAAAACGGAAATACGGAGCAGCTAACGAACGTTATGATGCAAGGAGTGGCGCATACGCACGTCAACTTACGAGATTTTTACATCCAGCCGATCGTTGATAAGCGTCACACCCCAGGCGGATTTACGGAGGTAGCCGATGATTATGAAAAACTGATTCAGCTCGTCCGCCAACATGATATCCTCATATTTTCGACACCAATTTATTGGTACGGAATGAGTGGACAAATGAAGTTGTTTGTCGATCGTTGGTCGCAAAGTTTACGCGATCCGCGCTTTTCGTTCAAAGAAGAAATGAAAGCGAAAAAAGCATTCGTTGTCCTTTGCGGTGGGGATGAGCCGTATGTGAAAGGACTTCCGCTGTTGCAACAGTTCCAGTACATTTTTCAATTTTTCGGTACAGAGTGGATCGGCTATTTCATTGGCAAAGGGAATGCACCTGGAGAAGTGCTCAATGACCAACAAGCGGTTCAACAAGCAAACTATTGGAATAAAGTGTTTCGTTCTTTTTAACCTAATTCCGAGAAAAATCTCCCACTTCAAGCTAAGTGGGAGTAATTTATCTTTCCCTCCCTTATGGGAAGAGGCTATTTTTTATTCATCAATTGCTTCGCTGTTTCGCTTCTCGGCACGTCTTTTTCATCTTTAAATGTGCCAAATACGATGTCCATGGATGGGTTCGTTACGCCGAACCAATAGTTTTCGTTTTTATAGTGATGCCAAAGGTGAATTTTTTTCATCCATTTCCCCCATTTTGTCCGCGGTTGAACTGGACGGTGTGCCACATAGTGTGTCCATTCGTAGTAAAGGAGGGCTACTGCTAACCCAGCATATATTGCGAACGCGTAAACGCGCGTAGGGAAAAGAAGATACGTAGCAATGCTAATGGCGATCATTTGTGGAAAACTGTACCAAATTGGCAAAAATAATAGTTCGAGGTCGTTCGGGTGCACGTGATGGTCATAATGAAGCCGCTTCAGCAACGAAAGGAAAAACGGATGCTTTGGCGGTTTCATATGAAAAAGAAACCGATGGGTTAAATATTCGCTCAACACATACAACACAATCCCGAGAAAAAACGGCAAAAAAACAACCCAACTTTCCGCTAAAACAGCGGTGGCAACGAGCGAAATGAAAGCGGTTGCGGACATAAAAACAATGTCCTTTACCGAAAAAAATTCTTTGATATACTTCCCCACTTCTTCCCCATCCTTTCTGTTACTTTTCTTTCTTCATTTTTATTTCGCCGCTCTTCTCGTCATTCCTCTCTAGATATGCATAATTATCCTTCTAATTTAAAAAATAAGAGATGGAGGTGATTCGTTTGGAACCGATGCTATGTCCAGGATGCAAAACAAACCGAACGCGATTTAATATTATTGAACAGCACCCAAAAGCGGTCAAACTCCATCCGCAAACTGGGGAACTTGAAACCGAATATACGAACGGAGCGCTCGATCCGTTTCATCTTCCTTATCGCGGTCCGAGTTACCGTGTGCAATGCGCTGCCTGCGGATTGATTGAAAATGCGGAAACGTTCGTCAAGCATGCACAACATTTTTCGGAGGTGAACAAATGGTGAAAAAACAAACGCCGTCCAACGAAGTAGACCAAAAAGCGCTTGTCAACGAAAAAGCGAAAAAAGCGCAAACAGAAGAAAATAAGCACGTTCGCCGCGTGACCTTAAACGGCGCTGACGGACAATAGCGAGGGACAGTCGTGAAATTTATCGACGAATTGTACGAATATTATAAAGACCGGTTGACTGGCGATGAAGAAGACGCAGAGATTTTGACCATGTCCGTATTAGAAGAGTTAAGCCGCGAAGATTTGCTTGCACTTATTAAAGAAATGGATGACGCAGAATTAGTTGGAATGGTTGGATTGTATATGCTTGAAAGTTTAAAAGCGAAAATGGCGCAAAAAGGAATCGGGCAAACGAAATGGCCCTCCTCCCCATCGATTATCCATTAAAAAGGATGGCATAGTAGCCATCCTCTTTTATTGGAAAAATTCCACATCGTATCCTTCTTTCATTAACACTTGATGGATGTGGTGAATATGGTCTTGGTTTTTTGTTTCGAGCGAAAAATGAATTTCCGCCTGTCCTGGTAATACTTTTGCGCCAATTCGTTGATGATGGATGGACATGACGTTCGCTTCTAATTCCGCAATAATCCGCAGTAGTTTGTTTAACTGTCCTGGTTTATCGGAAATCACGGTCGTAAACGTCACAAACCGGCCTGATTCGACTAAGCCGCGTTCAATAATGCGGGAAATGAGTGTCACGTCAACATTTCCGCCGCTTAGCACTGCTACGACTTTTTTGCCGGTAAACGGAAGTTTATGATATAACAAAGCAGCAAGCGGGCACGCTCCCGATCCTTCCACTAACAGCTTATTTCGCTCCAGCAAATAGAGCATCGTTCGGGAAATTTCCGCCTCTTCCACACAAACGACGCCATCCACGTATTTTTCTATATATTCATACGTGATGTTGCCAGGTTTCTTCACGGCAATGCCGTCGGCGATTGTATCGGAAGACGTAATCGTCACTGGCTTTTTATGGCGAAGGGCTGCAGTCATACCTGG
>NZ_JAILZV010000250.1 GCF_023512315.1 Anoxybacillus sp. | reverse complement strand
TGCTTAATCGTTTGCAAGGTTCGAAACGACAAGCATTGAGCAAGTTCAGCGTGTTGATTCACCAATAAAAACCAATTAGAACTAGTTTATTAACCGGAATCATTGTAGTGGCTTTGTCTTTGATTGTTATAGTTGGTTCGTTTCGGCGATGAAACGATCACGTACGATGCGAACGGCAACCGGACTGAAGACGGTGAGTACCAATATGAATGGAACGAAGCCGACCAGCTTGTCGCTATCCCTCGAAAAGGCGAAAGCACGCCGTTTGTGACGTACCAATACGATGAAGACGGCCGCCACATTCACAAGACCGTGAATGGCGTCATAAAAATGATCGGATGAAAAAGAGCAAGGAGAGGATATTGTGTGAGGAGAAGGTTCTTAGAAGCAGGGGGAATTGTCAGAATTAAAGCGAATTTTCATGTTATCGTGCATAGTGAAATGGTATAATATGTTTAATAAGTCCCACCTTAATTGAAAGGAGTGAAAAAGCATGGATTTTGTACGAGTAATAAAACACAGTAATGATTTGGAAAAATTTATAGACATACCTGAAGGGTTAAAGAATAGGAAAGTAGAGATTATTATCCTTCCTTATACAGATCAAGAAGATATAGAACAAGGAAAAAAAAGAGCTTGAGGGGAGCTCTATCAAAGTACAAAAATGAGTTTTTGCAAAATCAAGAAAGCGATGCTTGGTCTAAAAACGTGGTGGATAAATATGAAAATCGTTGATGCAAACATTGTATGTGCTTAATGATCATGATGATTTGTCAGCGAAAGCAGCAATGATTATTGAAAATAACAAGGTGTTATTGCCGAATGAGGTAGTAGTTGAAGTTGTTTATGTTCTTGAAAAAGTGTACAGAGTAAAAAATGACGAGATATGTGATACTCTTTTAGAGCTGTTTAAGTACGATAATATCGACGTGGATGATATGGAAATATTAGAAGAAGCGCTCATTGTCTTTAAAGAAAGACGGCTAGACTTTGTTGATACTCTTTTATACGCCTATAATAAAGTGAAGGGGTACGAGGTATATACATTCGATAAGAAGCTAAATAAGTTACTTAAGGAATAGGCATCATTGGAATGTGGACATTGATTATCACTATACCTGAATCCGTGACAAACCATCTTTACAACGGATGCAAACCGTTGATACGATAAGGGAAAACGACGTTGACGATTCTTCATCAAGTAGGTGAATGTGATGAAAGATTTCCCGATTCGGTTTGTATTGACAGATGAAGCGATTACTCCAAGTGCTGGGCTTGCCCTCGTTGGCTACTTACTACACCAAACGAAACTGGATAAACGGGTAAACGCGCTTCGGCTTCCAACCGTTCGTCGAGAAGTGCACATTTCCCATAGCGACGTCATTCGCTCGATGATCGGCTTGCTTGCCACAGGAAAAACGGACTTTGATCATATCGAAGCGTATCGTCAGGACGATATCTTTTCGACATCGATGGGGATTCAGCACGTGCCTTCCTCCCCAACCTTGCGACAGCGACTCGATCAGCTCGCTTGTCTTCCGATGACCGAAACGATTCTTTGGGAGGAGTCCATGCGTCTGTTGATTCAACGGCATGCCACCTTGTCCCCTTGTTGGACCAAAGGAAAGACGACATGGCTTCCCCTTGATATAGATGGCTCCCCATTTGACAACTCCGATACGAAAAAAGAAGGAGTGAGTCGAACGTATAAAGGATTTGACGGTTTTACGCCGTTGTTTGCGTATGCAGGGAAGGAAGGCTATATCGTTCATGCCGAGCTACGTCCAGGGAAACAACATGTACAAGACAACATGCCTTCGTTTTTAACGACCGCCATCCGTCGAGCTCGTCCACTGACCTCGTCTCGTCTGCTCATTCGCATGGATGCAGGAAATGATGCGGAAGCGAATGTGCATGTATGTCTAAAGGAAGACGTGGACTTTGTCATCAAGCGAAACTTACGCCGAGAATCGAAAGCGCTTTGGTTCCAGATCGCTTCGCAAAAGGGCAGACGCGTCGATGATGGACAAACCGAAGGAGTACAAACGTATGAGCTATGTCTTCCGCAGAAGGCAGCGATCGATGGAAACACGTATACGTACGTTCAAGTCACCCAAGTGACGGAACGTACGATGGAACACAACGGACAGCTGATGCTCGTTCCTGATTACGAAGTCGAAAGCTACTGGGTGCGCCTCGAAGGATACGAGCGTGTTCGAATGAGCGATGTGCTCGCGTTGTATCACGATCATGCGACATGCGAACAGTTTCATAGCGAACTAAAGAGCGACTTAGATTTAGAGCGACTTCCCTCTGGGAAAATGAAAACAAATGCGCTCGTGTTGGTCATGGGAGCCTTCGTGTACAACCTTCTTCGCCTGATTGGACAAGATCTATTAAGTGATCCGAGACATCCGTTGCACCACAAGGTGAAACGCCGTCGCATCAAGACGATTATTCAGACGGTGATCACGATGGCAGGGCGACTCGTTCGTCGATCGCGGCAACTATGGATGAAGTTGACGCGAAGGAATGGCTATAGCGAGCCCCTTCTGAACATGTACCTAAAATGGAGAGAAGGAGTATAACGAACGATTGTTCGTGATTCTGTACTCATCCTACCCCTCTGTCCTTTTTTGTTTTTTCTTTGGTTTACATAACCAAAAAAGATAGTTGTTTCATTTCTGAGAGTGAAGATGACATCTGTTTTAAGCATAAAAAGGGAGGGATGGATCACGCATCCATAAAGCCAGCAACAAAATC
>NZ_JAILZV010000249.1 GCF_023512315.1 Anoxybacillus sp. | reverse complement strand
TGACACCCCTGCATCATACCAAGAGGGCTTTTTTCTTTCAAGTCCCCCAAAACCTTTCTAACAGGAATGCTCCTTTCATTCCACACGCTTTAGCGTTTCAGCCATACGTAGTGGAGCGGCAGTATAGCGCACAACCTCTTCTACATCATATGGAGCCATCACTTCTGTTAGCAATAACCCTTCGTCTGTTACTTCAATGACGGCTCGGTCAGTAATAATTAAATCAACGCAACGTCTTGCGGTAAGAGGCAATGTGCACGCCGAAACGATTTTCGGTTCGTTGTGTTTGTTGACATGGCTCATGACAACAATTACTTTTTTTGTTTTTTGCGCTAATTCCATCCCTCCTCCGACGCCTGGCACCCGTTTTCCTGGCACCATCCAATTTGCTAAATCTCCTTTTTCACTTACTTGCAATCCTCCTAATACTGTCACATCAATTAGTCCTTTACGAATCATCGCAAACGCTGTCGCGCTGTCGAAATAAGAGGCACCTCTCACAACGGTCACCGGATAGCCCGCCGCGTTGCAAAGATTAGCATCTTCTTTCCCTTTCATCGGGCTTTTCCCGATGCCAAGCACCCCGTTTTCCGCTTGAAAAAAGATGCGCTTGTCGCCTAAAAAGTTGGGAATAAGCGACGGAATGCCGATACCAAGATTAACAACCATTCCGTCCGTTAATTCTTGTGCTGCCCGTTTGGCGATTCGTTCTCTTCCCATATCCATTTCCAATTCACCCCATTGCTTTGCACGATATAGTGGACAAATACGCCCGGTGTAACGATCGCTTCCGGGTCTAGTGCACCAAGCGGTACAATTTCTTCGACTTCGGCAATCGTTATCGTCCCCGCCATCGCAACGAGCGGATTCGTATTGCGCGCACTTTTGTCGTAAATTAAATTGCCAAATGGGTCGGCCTTTTTCGCATACACAATCGATACGTCGGCGGTAAGCGGCAATTCTAAAAGAAAGCGCTTTCCATTCACTTCGATTACTTGTTTCCCTGCCGCAAACCACTCGTGGTCGACACCGATGTCAACGAGAATGCCGCCAAGCCCAGCTCCGCCGGCACGAATCCGCTCGACGAGCACCCCTTGTGGACAAAACTCAACGTCTAGCGCTCCATCGCGCATTCGCTGTCCAGCGACTGGATTCGAGCCGATATGGGAAACGATCGCTTTTTTTACTCTCCCTTCGCAAATAAGCGGACCAACACCAAGATGAGGAAACGCGGTGTCGTTGCAAATGAGCGTCAACCCTCCGACTCCTTTTTCGATGATTGCCTGCAACAATGATGGCGGCGAACCGACCCCACCGAATCCGCCAACCATTAACGAACAGCCGTCGGTAATGTAAGAGATGGCTTGTTCGATGGAAATAATTTTTCCATACTCATTTTGAATCATCGGCATCATTCCTTTGTAACATGATGGGACATCGGCGTTCTACTTCCTGAAACGTTTGTTCAAGTAAATCGATGAGTTCATCGATTTGCGATTGCTCGATCGTTAGCGGTGGAGCGATAATAATGGCTGCGCCGTCTTTTCCGTTGCCCGCAGCGGCTGGATAGACAAGCAACCCTTTCTGTTGAGCGACAATGACGACAAGGTCGGTAAAAGCAAGATCGCTTGGCACCATTTCTTTTCCTGCTACGACAAACTCGATGCCAAGTAGTAGCCCTTTGCCGCGGATGTCGCCAATCCACGGAAACTGCCGTTGCAAGTTTTGTAGTTTCGATAATAAGTACAGCCCTGTTTCTTGCGCCCGCTGCACAAGGTGATGTTTTTCGATGTATTGTAGGACTGCGAGCGCGACAGACGCCGATAACGGATTGGCGCTTAACGTATGCCCGCTCATAATCACCCCAGAACCGTTCATAATTGGCGCCATGACACGCTCGCTCGCTAATGTTGCGGCAATCGGGGTATACCCTGCCCCTAATCCTTTCCCAAGCGCGATGATGTCCGCTTGTACATTCCAATGGTCAAGCCCCATCATTTTTCCTGTCCGCCCTAGCCCTGTCATCACTTCATCGGCAATAAACAAAATGTCATGCCGTTGGCAAATGTCATAAATGCGTTCATAGTAGCCGTCTGGTGGGGTGATTGCCGCTCCAGCCGCGCCAATAATCGGTTCGGCGATAAAGGCGGCAATATGTTCTGCACCAATGCGAACGATTGCCTCTTCCAACTCATCCGCGCAGCGCCATTGACAGCTGGGAGATGTCAGTCCGTACGGGCAACGGAAACAATATGGTGGGGAAACAGTCGGAAAATCTTCGAGCAGCGGAACGAAACGGGCACGCCTCATTGGATGACCCGATAACGAAAGGGCGCCAATCGTAATGCCATGGTAGCTTAACCAGCGTGATAACATTTTGTTTTTTCCTTTCCGCCCTTGTTCTTGCCAATATTGAATGGCGATTTTCATCGCTGTTTCGGTCGCTTCCGAACCGCTATTAACAAGAAACGTCCAATATGTCGTTCCGCGACCGATTTGTTGACTTAACGTTTCGGCTAATTTCTCGGCCGCTTCGCTCGTAAACTGCGAACGATACACGAACGCAACTTGCTCTGCCTGTTTATTCATTGCCGTGATGACTTCTTGCACCCCGTGGCCAAGGTTTGCTGTTACCGCTCCCGAACAGCCGTCGAGATACTTTTTTCCATTGGTATCGTATACGTATATTCCTTTTGCTGAGCGCACCGTCGGATACGTGCGGTGGAGATGCGGTTTAATGAGATACGTCATGCATGGCTCCCCCTTTTTTTC
>NZ_JAILZV010000025.1 GCF_023512315.1 Anoxybacillus sp. | reverse complement strand
TATGGTTGCCAAACTTTAAAGATGTCATCGAAACAGTGAAAAAAGTGATGAGTTTCTAACAAGTGCGTTTATTACGTAGGCTGATTAGCTAGGTAGAAGTACTACATTGCTCGTTTTTCTGCCGTAGTCGGCAAACGAGCCGTTTACTGACTTAAATAAATCAGCATGGATGAGCGTCTAAAAGTAGGAAGGAGGAAGCTTACTTCCTCCTCCGTATTGCGAAAAAATAGGAGGTCGACAAACAGTGGCGTTTGAATTTAAACTACCAGATATTGGGGAAGGTATTCACGAAGGTGAAATTGTCAAATGGTTCGTGAAACCTGGGGATGAAGTAAATGAAGATGACGTGCTATGCGAAGTGCAAAATGATAAAGCGGTTGTCGAAATTCCTTCCCCTGTCAAAGGGAAAGTATTAGAAATTTTAGTGGGAGAAGGAACGGTGGCAACGGTCGGACAAACGCTTGTGACGTTCGATGCCCCAGGCTATGAACATTTAAAATTTAAAGGGCAAGACCACGAAGAACCAAAAGCGGAAGAACGAAAAGAAGAAGCTCCGAAACAAGCAGAAGCAACACCGGCAGCAGAAGTCGATCAAAACCGCCGCGTAATTGCCATGCCTTCTGTGCGTAAATATGCACGGGAAAAAGGAGTCGACATTCGCCTTGTACAAGGAACAGGCAAAAATGGCCGTGTGTTAAAGAGCGACATTGACGCATACTTAGCGGGTGGAGTAGCCGCTACGCCGACAGTAGAGGCAGCAGAACAACGTGTGGAAGAGCAAGTAGCGCCAAAAGCAGAAGCGAAACCTGCCGCTGCACCAGTTGTATTAGAAGGCGAGTTCCCAGAAACACGCGAAAAAATGAGCGGCATCCGCCGTGCGATTGCCAAAGCGATGGTGAACTCGAAACATACAGCGCCACACGTCACCTTGATGGACGAAGTAGATGTAACGAAACTTGTTGCACATCGGAAAAAATTCAAAGAAGTGGCGGCGCAAAAAGGCATCAAACTAACGTTCTTGCCATATGTCGTTAAAGCATTGACATCGGCGCTGCGTGAATACCCAGCATTAAATACATCGATTGATGATGCAACAGAAGAAATTATCCAGAAACATTACTACAACATCGGCATCGCCGCAGACACAGATAAAGGGTTACTCGTTCCAGTCGTCAAACATGCCGACCGGAAGTCGATTTTTGCGCTAGCGAAAGAAATTAACGAGCTTGCGACAAAGGCGCGCGACGGCAAATTAATGCCGAACGAAATGAAAGGTGCGTCCTGCACGATTACAAACATCGGTTCTGCAGGCGGACAATGGTTTACGCCAGTCATTAACCATCCAGAAGTAGCGATTCTTGGGATTGGTCGCATTTCGGAAAAGCCGGTTGTGCGTGACGGAGAAATCGTGATTGCGCCAGTATTAGCGTTGTCGTTAAGCTTCGACCACCGCATGATTGACGGTGCAACGGCACAACATGCATTGAATCATATTAAACGCTTATTGAACGATCCTGAACTATTATTAATGGAGGCGTAATAATTATGGTAGTCGGCGATTTTGCAATTGAAACAGAAACTCTTGTCGTTGGAGCCGGCCCTGGCGGCTATGTGGCAGCCATTCGTGCCGCTCAGTTAGGACAAAAGGTGACGATTGTCGAGAAAGGCAATCTTGGCGGCGTATGCTTAAACGTTGGCTGCATCCCATCGAAAGCGTTAATTTCGGCAGGTCACCGTTATGAAGTAGCAACCCATTCGGAAGATATGGGAATTAAAGCAGAGAACGTAACGGTAGACTTTACGAAAGTGCAAGAATGGAAAGCAAGTGTCGTGAAGAAACTAACAAGCGGCGTCGAAGGATTATTAAAAGGGAATAAAGTAGAAATTGTTCGTGGTGAGGCATATTTTGTTGATGCAAATACAGTGCGCGTCATGACGGAAACAAGCGCGCAAACGTACAAATTCAAAAATGCCATTATCGCGACTGGTTCTCGTCCAATCGAGCTTCCGGCATTTAAGTTCTCGAAGCGCGTTCTTGATTCCACAGGTGCGTTAAACTTACCGGAAATTCCGAAATCGCTAGTGGTGATTGGCGGAGGGTATATCGGAACAGAATTAGGGACAGCGTACGCGAACTTTGGTACAAAAGTGACTATTCTTGAAGGTGCAGATGAAATTTTATCTGGTTTTGAAAAACAAATGAGCGCTGTCGTGAAGCGCCGCTTAAAGAAAAAAGGCGTCGAAGTGTTCACAAATGCCCTTGCGAAAGGCGTGGAAGAACGCGAAGACGGCGTCACGGTGACGTTTGAAGTACAAGGAGAAACGAAAACAATCGATGCAGAGTACGTGCTTGTTACCGTTGGACGCCGCCCGAATACAGATGAGTTAGGGCTTGAACAAGTCGGTGTGAAAATGACAGAGCGCGGGCTGATCGAAATTGATAAGCAATGCCGTACGAGCGTGCCGAACATTTATGCGATTGGCGACATTGTTCCGGGACCGCCGCTTGCCCATAAAGCGTCGTACGAAGGGAAAATTGCGGCAGAAGCAATCGCTGGTCATCCGTCGGAGATGGATTATTTAGCGATTCCAGCGGTGGTGTTCTCAGACCCTGAATGTGCGTCGGTCGGTTATTTTGAAAAACAAGCGAAAGAGGAAGGCATTGACGTTACAACAGCAAAATTCCCGTTTGCGGCAAACGGCCGTGCATTGGCGCTAAACGATGCGGAAGGCTTTATGAAGCTCGTTGTACGCAAGGAAGACGGCGTTATTATCGGAGCGCAAATCGTCGGTCCGAACGCATCCGATATGATTGCAGAACTTGGACTTGCGATTGAAGCAGGAATGACAGCGGAAGATATTGCAATGACGATTCATGCGCATCCAACGTTAGGCGAAATCGCGATGGAAGCAGCGGAAGTCGTTCTTGGCAGCCCAATTCATATCATTAAGTAAGAAAGCAGGACATCCTTCGCAAGGGTGTCCTTTTTTATGACTATTTTCTCTCAAAAAGTCATATCGTTATGGTAAAAGGAAAAAAGGGGATTCTTAATGAAAGCGTACGTCGTTTTTTTGCTGCAAATGATGATTTGGAGCAGTTTTTCGCTCGTGGAATGGTTATCTGGCCGCGATCGTCCGCTATTTCGTGGAATGTTGCTTTGCATGTTTTTATATTTGGCGTTTTTGCTTGCACGGAAAGTTGGTTTGCGAACGAAACGGGCGTTGTTAACGACATGCGTTACCGCCATCATATACTTTAGTTGCCAACATTTTGTTTGGGAATTCATATAAAAAACGATAGCTTCGGGCTATCGTTTATAATAATACATGATTCTGCCGTTAAATAAATGCAATTCCCCTTCTAATTGTTTTGTAAGAAATTTGCAAAATTCGTTCGCTTTTCCTTTGTCACCATGTGTAGCGTTGTTTGGAAGCGTTACTTGAATAAATGATGTTTCGTCGCTTTCTTGACCGACCCCGATAATGATTGAATGGTAACGGTCGTTTGTACCTTTCAAATAAAACCACTGTTCGTTTCCGTCCTCTACGAGTTGATAAGGAAACGAGGCATTTTCAAATCCCCACCCGAGCTGTTCGCCCGTTTTTTTCATTAGTTGTTGATATGTGTGAAACAGCTCTTTTACTTCTTCCAGTGTAATCGTTTTCTTTTTCGACGCTGGTACAAGTTTTATGTATGCGTGTGTGGACATTTTGATCACCCCCAACGATATTGTAACATTATCGCAACATTTTTGCTATTGATGAAAAAAGAAATTTGAATTATAATAAAATTCAGTATATTTAAAGAGGGGAGTTTATGAATTTGTTTGAAAAGTTGTATGATGAATACGAAAAAGTGAAAGTGCGGTTCGTTGGCTTTACGACAAAAGATACGCGGTATGATTTTGGGATTGTGTATACGAGTATGTTTTTTGGTAAACCACTTGTCATCTGTATGCAAACAGGCCGCTCGACTCTCCTCGGTCCAAAAGACGTTGAAAACCATGAGTATTTGCAGCGAATTTTTCGAATTGATACAGCCGAGCAGGCAGCAGATTTAGCGGAGTTTTTCTCCGATGTTCTCCCAGCGACGGCGTTGCATCCAGAATACGATTATTAATTAATGAACGACAAAAAATGGGCGTAACGCCCGTTTTTTGTCGATTTTTTTATTTAAATGTGACATACAAATTGGTGGTTGACAAGTGAAATATGATATATTATTATGAAGTTAGCCAATCATTAAATCATCATAAAGGGGTTATGGGGATGGGCACAATCGTTTGTCAAACATGCAATTCCACAATCGGGCATTTTGAAGACGAGAAAGTGACAACGCTTTACGGAAAATGTACACAATGTGGTCATGAAGAAGTAGACGAACAAGAGTGATACGGGTTTTAAACAATGGGGGAAAGGTTTCAATATAATGAAAGCGCATGCAGAACGGGAGAGGCATGCGCTTCTTTTGTATAAAAGAGGGTGTCCCAAAAGTAATGGGGCACCATTTCTTATAGCTATATATACGCGAAATAATCTTCCTTGAAGAAAGACGACTACTCTATTTAATCGGTTTATGCTCTTTAATCACGCGCAATGTTTGAAGCGTATCGTCTTCCGGACCTTGCACTGGTAAGCCGACTTCGAGGTTTTTCTTAATGTACGCTAAATTGTCTTCCGTAATAATTTCGCCAGGAATGAAAATCGGAATTCCTGGGGGATAAACCATCACAAATTCTGCGATAATTCGTCCGGCAGATTGGTCAAACGGCACGATTTCCGTTTCGGAATAAAACGCATCGCGCGGCGTTAACGCTAGTGCTGGAATGTCAGGAAGCAACACTTTCGGTTTTACGCCTGCATCGGCTTGATGGCGATATTGCTCAGATAAATGGCGGAGCGCTTTGACTAGTATGTCTGTTTCTTTTTCCGTATCGCCCGGTGTAATGATACATAAAATGTTGTATAGATCGGACAACTCGACCTCAATCTGGTACATTTCCCGAAGCCATTTTTCGACGTCATAGCCTGTTAGTCCAAGCTCTTTGACGGAAATGATTAGTTTTGTCGGGTCGTAATTGTACGTTGCTTCCGTTCCTAAAATTTCTTTGCCAACACAATGCAAATGTGGAATTTCATTAATTTTCTTGCGCGTTTCTTCCGCTAGTTGAATCGCTTTTTCGGCTAGCACTCTCCCTTCTGTCGCCAACCGTTTGCGCGCGACGTCAAGCGATGCAAGCAATAAATACGACGTCGATGTCGTTGTTAACATGCTTAAAATCGCTTGGACGCGCTTCGCGGAGACAAGCCCTTCCCGGACGTTCAAAATGGAGCTTTGCGTCATCGAGCCGCCCAATTTATGAACGCTCGTCGCTGCCATATCTGCTCCGGCTTGCATGGCGGAAAGCGGCAATTTCTCATGAAAATGAATGTGCACCCCATGCGCTTCATCGACGAGGATAGGCACATGATGGGCATGAGAGATTTCCACAATTTTTTTCAAATCGCCAGCGATGCCAAAGTACGTCGGGTTAATGACAAGCACTCCTTTGGCGTCAGGATGTTGCGTTAACGCCTTTTCGACCGCTTCCGGTGTAATGCCGTGTGAAATGCCAAGCTCTTTGTCTACTTCTGGATGAATAAAAATAGGTGTTGCGCCAGAAAAAACAATGGCAGACATGACCGACTTATGGACGTTGCGCGGCACGATAATTTTATCGCCAGGACCAGCGACGGACATGACCATCGTCATAATTGCTCCGCTCGTTCCTTGCACAGAAAAAAACGTGTAGTCGGCGCCGAACGCTTCTGCGGCTAATTCTTGTGCGCGTTTAATCATCCCTTTTGGTTGATGTAAATCATCTAAAGGACCGATGTTGATTAAATCGATCGCTAACGCATTTTCCCCGATGAACTCACGAAAGTCTGGATCCATTCCTGCCCCTTTTTTATGGCCAGGAATGTGAAATTGAATCGGATTTTTTTTCATATGTTCCAACAGCCCAGTAAACAACGGTGTCTCAAACTGTGACAATGCTCCCTCACACCTCTTTTTGCATAAAAATAAAACAAATGCATTATAGCACTTATTTGACCGTTTGCAAAGAATCATTTTTCCATTGTGTCTAGGCAACGTTTTCATGGGTAAAAAGTTTTTCGCCCGCTGCGCAGGAAAGGAGGCAAGTATTCTCGAAACATATTATACTTATACATAGGGGGTGTGACAAATGGATTGGAAAACGAGAGTGACAGAGTTATTAGGGATTGACTATCCGATTATTCAAGGCGGGCTTGCGTATTTAGCATATGCAGAGCTAGCAGCAGCTGTCTCGAACGCAGGCGGATTAGGGCAAATTACGGCGATGTCGCTGCCGACACCGGAGGCGTTGCGCGAAGAAATTCGAAAAGTGCGCGAGAACACCGACCGACCGTTCGGCGTGAATTTTGCGATCGGACAGCACGGGCGACCGTTTTCCCATATGCTTGAAGTGGCGATCGAAGAAAAAGTGCCGGTCGTCTCCGTGACAGGCGGAAATCCTGCTCCGTTTTTTGAGCAGTTAAAAGGAGTAGATGTTAAAAAGCTTGTACTTGTCGCGGCTGTCCGCCAAGCGGTAAAAGCGGAAGAATTAGGGGCAGATGCAGTAATGGTCGTCGGACAAGAAGGTGGGGGACATTTAGGCAAATACGATATTGGAACGTTTGTACTGATTCCGAAAGTGGTCGACTCCGTATCAATTCCGGTGATTGCTTCTGGCGGCATTGGGGATGGACGAGGGCTCATGGCGGCATTAGCGCTTGGGGCAGAAGGTATTGAAATGGGTACCCGTTTTATTGCAACGCAAGAATGTGTACATGCCCATCCGCTGTACAAAGAGTTGCTTGTAAAAGGCTCGGAAAACGATACCGTTGTGATTAAGCGAAGTTTAGGAGCGCCAGGAAGGGCGATTGCGAACGAGTGGACGGAAAAAATTTTACAAATGGAACAACAAGGAGGAACATACGAACAATTAAAAGAATACATTAGCGGGGAAGCGAACCGTCGCTTTATTTATGACGGGAAAACGAACGAAGGATTTGCATGGGCCGGACAAGTGATGGGCCTAATTCATGATGTACCGACCGTTGCCGAATTATTTGCCCGCATGGTGAAAGAGGCGGAACAAATTCGCCAACGCTGGGCAAACTAGTAGCGGAGGTGATGGAGGTGAATTATTCGTACCCGTTTTCTTATGATTGGACAACGCAAGAAATTATTGACGTGATTAAATTTTTTGAAGCGGTCGAAACGGTCTATGAACACGGCATGGAACGTGAGCAGTTAATGAATACGTACCGTCGATTTAAAGAAATCGTTCCGAGCAAAAGCGAAGAGAAAA
Source organism: Anoxybacillus sp. (assembly GCF_023512315.1). Taxonomy (GTDB): domain Bacteria; phylum Bacillota; class Bacilli; order Bacillales; family Anoxybacillaceae; genus Anoxybacteroides. Next base: position 21,857 of record NZ_JAILZV010000025.1, on the reverse strand, counting down.
AATGGTGTGATGAGTTTGAAAAAACGAGCGGCTACTCGTCCTATCGCGTCGTGAAAAAAGCGAAAGAAGCGAAAAATGGCGAGTGGATTCAGATGAACGAAAAAAAATAGACGAATGCACAAATTTGTTGCATAGCCCCCTTTCCTTACATAATATATATAAACACTATCAGAAAATTTTGTGATTTCCAAAAGAAAGGGAAAGGGGTGCTTCTGTTAATGAAAAAAACAGTCAATTCGGTCAAACGGACAGATGGCGAAAAGCGGATGGCGGTTCTCAAGCTGGAATTAGATTATGAGTTGGCAACCCTTTATGATGCGATGATGGAAAATGATGAAGAGAAGAAAAAAGAGTGCAAGCGAAAATTAGAAAAGTTACGTCAAGAACTGATGCGTCTTCAACTATAAAAAAACGAACTGGCGAACCAGATGATACGGTTCGTTTTTTCTTGCAGAATGTACCAACTTGCACTATTCTAATGTATATTCGTACATAACAAATTATGATGATTTTTTCGATAGGAGTTGGAAAAATGAATTGGGAACAAATCGACGAATGTGCCCGAGCGTGGCTGAAAGAAGCAGGTGCCCGTATTCGTGAAACGTTTGCGCAGCAATTGACGATACAAACGAAATCGAGTCGAAAAGACTTGGTTACTAACGTGGACAAAGAAACGGAGCAATTTTTCATTGAACACATAAAAAACACCTTTCCCCAACATCGTGTGCTCGGAGAAGAAGGGTTTGGCGACGATATAGGAGCATTGGATGGTACGGTGTGGATTATCGATCCGATTGATGGGACGATGAATTTTATTCACCAACAACGGAATTTTGCCATTTCGATCGGTATTTTTCATGATGGCGTTGGTCAACTTGGCTATATTTACGATGTCGTGCATGACGAACTATATTCGGCACAAAAAGGAAAGGGGGCGTATGTAAACGATTCTCCACTTCCGCGATTGCAGCCGGTATCTGTTTCCGAAGCGATTATTTCCTTAAATACAACGTGGGTGATTGACAATGCTCGCATTGACCCATCTCGATTAACCCCGCTTGTGAAAGCCGTGCGTGGGACGCGGTCATACGGTTCAGCAGCGCTTGAAATGGCGTATGTCGCAGCGGGGAGGTTAGATGCGTACATGACGATGCGGTTGTCGCCATGGGATTTTGCCGGCGGGCTTATCATTGTCGAGGAAGTTGGCGGCGTGGTGACAAATATTTACGGTGAACCGCTTCGATTGCTTGAACAAAACTCGGTGTTGGTCGCCAAACCAGGGCTTCATGAACAAATTGTGAAGCAATATATTCGAAAATAAAATCGGGACAAGCGCTTCATGTCCCGATTATAACATGCCTTTTTCACGCATCCGTTTTTTCGTGATGAATCCGATGCCCATAATAAGCACAAACGCAACAATCGAAATGATAACGCCGATGGTTATTTGTTCGGCAATAAAAATACCGATGGCCATAATCGACGACGCAGCCAAAATCGCAAACAACAAAAACACGGGCTGAATCGATTTCATGAAACTCCCCTTCCTCATCTTCTCTTTTCCTTTTTCAGTTTACAGGAAAACATTCCGCTTTTCTATCCTCTTTATGATATAATAAACGAGCAATTTATGGATAGGAGTTGAATAAAGTGAAACGGCGAGAAGATCTTCGGAATATTGCGATTATCGCCCATGTCGACCATGGCAAAACAACGTTAGTTGACCAGTTGTTGCGCCAGTCGGGAACGTTCCGCGCAAATGAGCAAGTGCAAGAACGGGCGCTTGACCGCAATGATTTAGAAAGAGAACGTGGCATTACTATTTTGGCGAAAAACACTGCGATTCATTATAAAGATGCACGCATTAACATTCTAGATACGCCAGGACATGCCGATTTTGGCGGAGAAGTAGAGCGGATTATGCGATTAGTGGATGGGGTGCTGCTTGTTGTCGATGCGTATGAAGGGTGCATGCCGCAGACGCGCTTCGTGCTGAAAAAAGCACTCGAGCAGCAATTGACGCCGATTGTCGTTGTCAATAAAATCGACCGCGAATTTGCCCGCCCAGAAGAAGTCGTCGATGAAGTCATTGACTTATTTATTGAACTAGGGGCAACAGAAGAGCAGCTAGAGTTTCCGGTCGTTTACGCCTCGGCATTGAACGGGACGGCAAGCTTAGACCCGCACCGGCAAGAAAGTGATATGACCGTGTTGTTTGAAACGATTATGGCGCACATTCCTGCTCCTGTCGATAACCGTACCGAGCCGTTGCAGTTCCAAGTAGCGTTGCTTGATTATAACGACTATGTCGGACGAATTGGGATTGGACGCGTGTTTCGCGGCACAATCAAAGTCGGCCAACAAGTGGCGTTAATGAAGTTAGATGGATCAGTGAAAACGTTTCGCGTGACGAAGCTATTTGGCTTCATCGGATTAAAGCGCATCGAAATTACCGAAGCAGAAGCAGGCGATATTATCGCTGTTTCGGGGATGGAAGACATTAACGTTGGGGAAACGGTATGCCCGATTGAGCAGCAAGAGGCGCTACCAGCGTTACGAATTGATGAACCGACGTTAAAAATGACATTTTTAGTGAACAATAGTCCGTTTGCTGGTCGTGAAGGAAAATACGTCACCGCTCGCAAAATCGAAGAGCGGCTTCGCACACAGCTCGAGACGGATGTGAGTTTACGCGTCGAACCGACCGAATCGCCAGACGCGTGGATTGTTTCGGGACGCGGGGAATTACATCTATCCATTTTAATCGAAAGTATGCGGCGGGAAGGGTTTGAGCTGCAAGTGTCCAAACCGGAAGTTATTATGAAAGAGGTAGATGGCGTGCTTTGTGAGCCGATGGAGCGCGTGCAAATTGACATCCCAGAAGAGTATACAGGGGCGATTATGGAATCGCTCGGGATGCGTAAAGGGGAAATGGTCGATATGCTTCATCAAGAAAACGGACAAGTCCGCCTTATTTTCCTCGTGCCAGCACGTGGGTTAATCGGCTATCGCACGGAATTTATGTCGTTGACGCGCGGGTACGGGATTTTAAACCATTCGTTTGACCATTACGCGCCAGTGCAAAAAGGGCTTGTTGGCGGACGACGCCAAGGGGTGCTCATTTCCCTGGAAACGGGCAAGGCGACTGCCTATGGAATTATGCAAGTCGAAGACCGCGGCACGATTTTTGTGGAACCGGGAACCGAAGTGTATGAAGGAATGATTGTTGGCGAGCATACGCGCGAAAACGATTTAGTCGTAAACATTTGCAAAGTCAAACATGCGACCAATATTCGTTCGGCGACAAAAGAGCAGACGGTGACGATGAAAAAGCCGCGCATTATGACGCTTGAAGAGGCGTTGGAGTATTTAAATGACGATGAATATTGCGAAGTGACGCCGCAATCGATTCGCTTGCGCAAGAAAATTTTAGATAAAAACGAACGTGAGAAGTTAGCGAAGAAAAAGAAAGCGGCGGAACAGGCGAAATAAGGGGGAGATAATATGTTAGAGCGGCTTTCCTTCTTTGCTTCGTTATATGGGGTGCATACGAACCCGAAGCAAGGCATGTGGCTGTTGTATGTTACAGTGCTCATTTTATCCGCCATTGTGTATCGACTTGGATTTGCGAAAAAGCTTCCGTTGTTAAAAAATATTATCATTTACGTGCTGCTTGCGTTAGGATGCACCGTTTTAACGTTTTTTGCCGTCTTTTTGCCCGTTGCTGAAGGATTAGTTATTGCGGCGCTCATTTTAACGGTTTATAAAATCCGGCTACATCAGGCAAAAAAGCAGGATGCGAAGTGAGGCGGTGGAAAAATGAAATCGTTGCAAGACGCCCTTTATAATTGGCTGACGATTCACGTCGTTGCTGAGGCGCGACCGAATGATACGGCAGCACAAGAAACCGTTGCTTTTTTCCGTGCGATTTTACAAACAGACTTTCACGTGACGGACATAAACGTCGTGAAAGAGGAGATGATGTATACGGTTCACTATAAAAAAGAAGAGGAGTGGAAAACGGCGCGCTTTCCGGTAGAATTGATTAACGTGATGCTTGAACAAATCGAGCGCGAGCCTGAGAAATATAGTAACTATCCGACGTGACAAAAGCACCGTGCCTGCGCGGTGCTTTTACCAATCATCGTGCGTCGTTGCGGAACGATAGATGCGAAATTTTCCGGTCGCAAGCCGCGCCTTCGTTTTTTCGGCAATTCGTTCGTAGCACGTATCGCACATATACGTATGAATCGGGCGGTTGCGCAACCGTTTAGCCAATAACGACTCGTCGTCGATGACATTTATTTGATCACAAAGCACACATTTTACTCTCATCTTACACCTCATTGTTGCATTTGTTTTCATTATACCATTTTTCTTTGCAACTTTGGAGAAAATAGGTATGATAAAATTATTACGATGTAGGAGGTGTTTTTTTTGGCTAACGAGGTAGAACAAACATTAATTGAGCCGCTTTTTCAGGCGTTGCAAAAAGAGCGGTTTGTCACGATTGCTACGATTGACCATGAAACAGGTGGACCGAATGTGAGCGCCATTTCATGGATATATGCCCCAAGCGAAGAGCGCCTTTATTTTGCGGTCGATAATCGTTCGCGTATCGTGCAAAACATTCAAAAAAACCCACTCGTTGTTATTACGTTATTGGCGAACGAATCGACATATTCGATTAGTGGAAAAGCGCACGTCAAAATCGAGAAGATGGAAGGAGTTCCACTCAAATTAGCGCTTGTCGAAATCGCGATTACCGAAGTGCGAGATGTTATGTTTTATGGCGCGAAAATTTCCGTCGAGCCGAAGTACGAAAAAACGTACGATGCGCAAGCGGCAGCGAAATTGGACAATCAAGTAATGAACGCTTTAAGGAACGCCTAATGGAAAAGAGCTTAGCCGACGGCTAGGCTCTTATTGATTTAAATAGTCGTTCGATTGTTTATTTTGCCGGTTGTTTAACTGTTTTTCTTCTTTCTTATTCAGTTCCGCGTTATTTTCTTTTGTCGGTGCTGGATTTTTTGTTTGTAGAAAATCACTCGGAATTTCTGGCATAACCCGGCTGACGATAGCCGCCAACTCGTTCATCACTGACTGTACAGGCCGCCCGTTATCGACTTGACGGGCGATGTTTCGGAGCCGCGTATATAGATCAGGGTCAGCGATAATGATCGCGTTGGCGCCATACGGGTCTTTTTGTAAACTCTCAGCGACAGAATATTTCACCGTTCCGACACGCGAACGGTCAATGTTATCCTTTACATCAATACCGACGACCGCATATTTGCCGACGACAAGTACTGTTGCATCCTCGACGTTTGGGACGCGGTTCGCTAAATCGGCCAAATGGTGAGCGATTTGCTGTCCGGATTTCGTTTGCACTTTTTCGTTGACGGTATTTTTGACACGGACGAGCGATTCGTCGTTAGGCGACCGTTGCTCTCCAATGTTACAGCTTGTTAAAAGAAAGAAGGCCACCATAAGAACGTAAAAACGTTTCATCCTTTACACCTCGGTCTGTTTTTAAGATAGGAAAGTATAAAATTTTACGATTAGGTGGAGCGTTGTCTAGCTCCAAGCGCCATCGGCTCGAGTCGCTCCGCCCCTTCTTTCGGCGGCGAGAGCCTCCTCGGTGGGGCTTGTGCGATCTTCGCCGATAGGCGGGCGCTTTGCGCTTTTCTTATTTTATTTTGTGGCCAATCTTCTATCTTTATACGTTCCTTCATACTATATAACAACAATCCCGTCCAAAGTGAACATATTAAACGAAATGGGGGCGTGGGAATTTGGGGGATAAAATATATGTGCTCGATACAAATGTGCTCCTGCAAGATCCGTATTCCATTTTTTCGTTTGACGATAACGAAGTCGTTATCCCTGCTGTTGTATTAGAAGAAGTGGATTCAAAAAAACGATATATGGATGAAGTGGGAAGAAATGCGCGGCAAGTATCGAAGCTAATTGATCGCTTGCGCGAAAACGGGAAATTGCATGAAAAAATTTTACTCGATAACGGAGGCGTGCTCCGCATTGAATTAAACCATCGCTCGTTTCAGCAGCTACAAGATATTTTTGTCGAAAAAACGAACGATAATCGCATTTTAGCTGTTGCGAAAAATTTAGCGCTTGAAGAACAAGAAAAAGAAAACGGTCGCTCAGTCATTTTAGTAAGCAAAGATGCGCTTGTTCGCGTGAAAGCAGATGCAATTGGCTTGCAGGCAGAAGATTTTTTAAACGACCGTGTCGTTGATATTGACCATATTTACACCGGATTTTTAGAGCTGTATATTCATACGGAACATTTAAGCCGTTTTTATGAAAAAGGAGAGCTCGTTCTTTCAGAAATTGCTAATCACCCGTTTTATCCGAACCAATTTATTATTATGAAAGATGCGCTTGGTAGTTCGGCGTCTGCTGTCGGCATGGTTGACCATAGCGGGAAAAAAGTGAAGAAGCTCACGTTCCCGCATGAGCATGTTTGGGGAATTCGTCCGCGTAATGTCCAACAAACGATGGCGTTTGAGTTGTTAATGCGCGAAGACTTGTCGCTCGTTACGTTAATTGGAAAGGCAGGAACAGGAAAAACGCTGTTGGCGTTAGCTGCTGGGCTTATGCAGACAGAAGACCTCGGCAAATATAAAAAGTTACTTGTTGCGCGCCCGATTGTTCCTGTCGGCAAAGATATCGGCTTTTTGCCGGGGGAAAAACAAGAAAAGCTACGTCCATGGATGCAGCCAATCTTCGATAATTTGGAGTATTTATTTAATACGAAAAAACCAGGCGAACTCGATGCGATTTTAGCGGGGATGAGTTCAATTGAAGTAGAGGCACTTACGTATATACGCGGTCGCAGTTTGCCGGAGCAGTTTATTATTATTGACGAGGCGCAAAATTTAACAAAGCATGAAGTAAAAACGATTTTAACGCGCGTTGGGGAAAAGAGCAAAATTATTTTAATGGGCGACCCAGAACAAATCGATCACCCGTATTTGGATGAATACAACAACGGGTTAACGTACGTCGTTGAAACATTTAAAGACCAAAAAATTGCTGGTCACGTTCGGCTGATTAAAGGAGAGCGCTCGGGACTTGCACAGCTGGCCGCTGATTTATTGTAGGCTGTCCTAAGTGGACAGCCTTGTTGACGCTAGCGAACGATGAATTGCCGGACGTGTGTAATCGGTTGCTCTCGGTTCGAACCGTCACCGAAATAAAGATGAACCGGTCCGTCTTCTTTTAGCGGTTTTCCTTCTTTTGAAAAACAGAGGATGACGTCGTACGCTTTTTCAAGCGGGATTTCGACATCGTTGTTTTCTGTGACGATAACGAACGTTGTTGCGTCTTTAAGTACCTCCGCGTTTTGTAAAAACGGAGCGAGCGGCATGACAAACGTTCCGGTTAGTAATTTTTCTTTTGCAAACGTTTTCTCTGTTTTTAACGTTGGCGGAAAGACAGCGCCTTCTTGAATTTCGCGATCCCAATACGCCGATATTTTTTGAAGATCTTCCTCTTCTTTCGGTTGATTAACGGGAGTTCCAGAAAAATACGCCTCTAGTTCTACTTTCCGATCATCAAAAATCCAGACGCTAGGGTCGAGCGTAATCGAAAAGTTGACTTTTCCTGTAATTGGAATGATGCGATCCATTCTGCCTCCCTCCTTTCCTCCATCGTTTTCTTTATTTTTAGCGGCGAAAAATGACACTATTTTTAGTATAATGATAAATAAAGGATTTGTCATGTGAAAGCGGTGGCAATGGTTTCGTCTTGCAAAATTTCGCAATTCACGATAAGATTTAAAGAAGGATTAGGGGAGAACGGAGGGATCAACGTGACGGACGAAACGATTAATTATCGTGAAAAAGCGTACGCGCTTCTAAAAGCGGATGCGGATAAAATTGTGAAACTCATTCAAGTGCAAATGGACAATTTAACGATGCCCCAGTGTCCTCTCTATGAAGAAGTGCTCGACACGCAAATGTTCGGACTATCGCGGGAAATCGATTTTGCAGTTCGTTTAGGGCTTGTGGATGAGAAGGACGGAAAAGCACTTCTTGACTCGTTAGAACGGGAGTTGTCCGTGCTCCATGAAGCTTCAACAAAAAAACGCGTACGATAACGATAACTAACTCAAACGGTTGAAAGCAGTTCCAATCGTTTGAGTTTTTGTGTTTTTAAGAAGGAAAATAACAGCGGGCTAAGAAATAGTATAATACAACACCGGTAAGGAAGAGGGAAAATGGAGAAACAACTCATTCGAAACATCATGAAGTCATACGACTATCCGCTTATTATTTCCGTTTGGATGTTAGCGATTTTCGGGTTAATTATGGTGTATAGCTCCAGCATGGTGGCAGCTGTGACACGATTTGGCGTACCGAGCGATTATTTTTACGAAAAACAAAAACTATGGCTTATCGCTTCTGCAGGATGTTTTTTCCTGTCAGCAATCATTCCTTACAAAATATTGTCAGGGAAGAAAGTGGTAAAAGCAATTTTTGTTATGTCGCCAGTGATGCTCATTGCTGTTGCTTTCATTGGTCATACAGCGAACAACGCGACTAGCTGGTTTAAATTCGGCTTTTTTAGTGTACAACCAGCAGAGCTTGTGAAACTCGGTTTGATTGTTTATTTAGCAGCAGCATTTGCCAATAAGCAAAGAAGAATGGAGCAATCGATAAAAGGACAGCTATTCCCTATTTACTATACGCTAAGTATTTGTTTTTTGATTGCGATTCAGCCTGATTTCGGGACAGCGATGATTGTATTGATGATTGCGTCGTGCGTTATTTTATCGTCGGGACTAAAGTTTCGTCTTCTTTTTAAGCAAGTGTTGTTTTTTGGAATAATTGCGTTGACATGTGCCCCTTTTACGTTGCCATTTATTTGGGACAAAATTTTTTCGAAAGAAAGAATTTCGCGTATTTATGGATTTTTAGACCCGTTTAAATATAGCGATGACGCGGGGTTTCAGCTAGTAAATTCGTATTTAGCGATCGGGCTTGGTGGATTAAAGGGGGTTGGCTTAGGAAAAAGTATTCAAAAATATGGATATTTGCCGGAATCCCATACGGATTTTATTATGGCCGTTATAGCGGAAGAATTAGGATTGTTTGGCGTCTCCTTTGTATTATTGCTATTGGCGTTTATTGTGTTACGCGGGCTGTACATTGCGCGAAAATGTGATGATGCGTTTGGCAGTTTGCTTGCAATTGGCATTTCTTCGATGATCGGCATTCAGACGTTTATTAACATCGGAGGGGTGACAGGATTAATACCAATTACAGGGGTGCCGCTTCCGCTCGTAAGCTATGGAGGATCAGCGCTTGTGTTGTTTATGACATCGCTAGGCGTACTGGTGAATATATCGATGTTTACAAAGTATGAAGCGAAATATAAACACGCACAAAAAGGGAAAATGATCAAAAAACAATCAGAAAAAGGTCTGACTTTTTAGAAAATGTATTTACAAATGTAACAAACCGTTATAGTTTTATTAGAAAGGAGGAGAGGACAAGCAAATGAACACAAAAAAAATTCAGAAAGTGCTAGTAGCAAACCGCGGCGAAATTGCCATTCGCGTTTTTCGTGCTTGCAACGAATTAGGGATTCGTACGGTTGCGATTTATTCGAAAGAAGATGCCGGCTCTTACCACCGGTACAAAGCGGATGAAGCGTATTTAGTCGGGGAAGGAAAAAAGCCGATTGAAGCATACTTAGACATCGAAGGGATCATCGCTATTGCAAAAGCGCACGATGTCGACGCCATTCATCCTGGATATGGATTTCTTTCGGAAAATATTCAGTTTGCGAAGCGGTGCCGCGACGAAGGAATTATTTTTATCGGGCCGAACGAAGAGCATTTAGAGATGTTCGGCGATAAAGTAAAAGCACGCCATCAAGCCGAATTAGCAGGAATTCCTGTCATTCCGGGAAGCGACGGGCCGGTACATAGCCTAGAAGAAGTCGTTCGGTTTGGTGAAAAATATGGCTACCCCATCATTATTAAAGCGGCTTTAGGCGGCGGCGGTCGCGGCATGCGCATCGTTCGTTCGAAAGCGGAAGTAAAAGAAGCGTACGAGCGGGCAAAATCAGAAGCAAAAGCTGCGTTTGGCAGCGATGAGGTGTACGTCGAAAAGTTAATTGAGCGTCCAAAGCATATCGAAGTGCAAATTTTAGGCGACGATGAAGGCAATATCGTTCATCTGTACGACCGGGATTGTTCGGTGCAACGCCGTCATCAAAAAGTTGTCGAGATTGCCCCGAGCGTGTCGTTGTCGGATAAACTTCGGCATGAAATTTGTGACGCAGCTGTAAAGCTGATGAAAAACGTCAGCTATGTTAATGCGGGGACGGTCGAATTTCTCGTTTCCGGCGAGGAATTTTATTTCATCGAAGTGAACCCGCGCATCCAAGTCGAGCATACGATTACGGAAATGATTACCGGCATTGATATCGTCCAATCGCAAATTTTAATTGCGGAAGGATACGCGCTTCATAGCGAACAAGTCGGCATTCCGAAACAAGAAGAGATTCGTATTAACGGCTATGCCATCCAAGCACGAGTCACAACGGAAGACCCTTTGAATAATTTTATGCCAGATACCGGAAAAATTATGGCGTATCGCTCTGGGGGCGGCTTTGGAGTGCGGTTAGATGCCGGAAATAGCTTTCAAGGAGCGGTTATTACGCCATATTATGATTCGTTGCTTGTGAAATTGTCGACATGGGCGTTGACGTTTGAACAAGCGGCACGCAAAATGTTGCGCAACTTACGCGAATTTCGGATTCGCGGCATCAAAACAAACATCCCGTTTTTAGAAAACGTCGTTCAGCACCCGAAATTTTTATCGGGAGAGTACGATACATCGTTTATTGACACAACGCCAGAATTGTTCGTGTTTCCAAGACGGAAAGACCGTGGAACGAAAATGTTGACTTATATCGGCAATGTGACGGTAAATGGTTTTCCGGGTATTGGCAAGAAGAAAAAGCCGGTGTTTGAAAAGCCGCGTATTCCAAAAGTCGATCAACTGTCACCAATCGAGAGCGGGACGAAACAGCTTTTAGACGAGCGTGGACCAGAAGGACTTGTTCGCTGGATTAAAGAGCAAAATCGAGTGCTATTGACCGACACGACGTTTAGGGATGCACACCAGTCGCTCTTAGCCACACGCGTTCGGACGACCGATTTATTGCATATTGCGGAACCGACGGCACGGATATTGCCGAACTTGTTCTCGTTGGAAATGTGGGGAGGAGCTACGTTCGATGTGGCGTACCGCTTTTTGAAGGAAGACCCGTGGGATCGGTTATTAAAATTACGTGAGCGCATCCCGAACGTCCTTTTCCAAATGTTGCTTCGGTCGGCAAACGCCGTTGGGTACAAAAACTATCCGGATAACGTCATTCGCGAGTTTGTCGAAAAATCGGCGCAAGCAGGTATCGACGTTTTCCGTATTTTTGACAGCTTAAACTGGATAAAAGGAATGGGCGTTGCGATTGATGCGGTTCGGCAAACAGGGAAAATTGCCGAAGCGGCGATTTGCTATACGGGCGATATTTTAGACCCGTCCCGTCCGAAATATCACTTAGATTATTACAAATCGTTGGCAAAAGAGTTAGAAGCAGCGGGGGCGCATATTTTAGCGATTAAAGATATGGCTGGTTTATTAAAGCCGCAAGCCGCTTATGTGCTTATTTCTGCGTTGAAAGAAACGGTCGATATTCCGATTCATCTTCATACCCACGATACGAGCGGCAACGGCATTTACATGTATGCAAAAGCAATTGAAGCAGGGGTCGATATTGTTGATGTTGCCGTTAGCTCGATGGCGGGGCTCACGTCACAGCCGAGCGCCAATACGCTTTATTACGCGCTTGAAGGAACGGAGCGTGCGCCAGAAGTGAACATTGATGGGCTTGAGCAACTCGCTCGTTATTGGGAAGATGTGCGCAAATACTATCACGAATTTGAAAGCGGCATGAATGCCCCGCATACGGAAGTGTATCGTCATGAAATGCCAGGCGGACAATATAGCAACTTGCAACAACAAGCAAAAGCAGTCGGGCTTGGCGACCGATGGGATGAAGTAAAAGAAATGTATCGGCGCGTGAATGACATGTTCGGCGATATTGTGAAAGTGACGCCATCCTCGAAAGTAGTCGGCGATATGGCGCTTTATATGGTGCAAAATAACTTAACGGAAAACGATATTTTCGAACGGGGCGAAACGCTAGATTTCCCTGATTCGGTCGTCGAATTGTTTGAAGGGTACCTAGGACAAATGCCGGGCGGTTTCCCGAAAGAGTTGCAGCGCATTATTTTAAAAGGTCGCGAACCGATTACTGTCCGTCCAGGAGAATTGTTGGAGCCGGTTGATTTTGAAAAACTGAAGGAAGAGTTGTTCCATACATTAGGCCGACAAGTGACAGACTTTGATGCGCTTGCTTACGCTCTTTATCCAAAAGTATTTCTTGAATATATGGAAACCGTTGAGAAATTCGGAGACATTTCCGTCCTCGATACACCAACGTTCCTTTATGGGATGAGGCTTGGAGAAGAAATTGAAGTTGAAATCGAAAAAGGAAAAACGTTGATTGTTAAATTGGTTGCTATTGGTCAACCGCAAGCAGATGGAACATGCATCGTTTACTTTGAACTAAACGGCCAGCCGCGCGAAATCGTCATTCGCGATGAAAGTATTAAAACGGCGGTCGCACAGCGAATTAAAGCCGATAAAAACAACCCGAACCATATTGCGGCAACGATGCCGGGAACGGTAGTCAAAGTGCTTGTCGAACCAAACGAGAAAGTCAATAAAGGCGATCATTTAATGATTACCGAAGCGATGAAAATGGAAACAACGGTACAAGCGCCGTTTTCAGGAATCGTCAAAGATATTTATGTGAAAAACGGCGATGCCATTCAAACGGGCGACTTACTAATTGAATTAACGAAATAAAAGCGCTAGGATTCCCTAGCGCTTTTATTTCGCTTTTTGGAACGTGTGGTTCGCGGGCGTCGACAGCTCTTGTTCGTTTCGTTTACTACGGATAGCAAGAAGCAATAAGTAGCTTAATACGCCAAATAAGCATGAGATGAAAAAGGCGTGGGCTAACGCAACAAATAAATTCAACTGCGTGAAAACGATGAGTGCTCCTGTCATCATTTGCAATAACACGAGGATAAGCGAAACAATCCAGCCCCAATAAATGACGCGCTGATGCTTATGATATTTCACTGCACGAATGGTGGCGACGAGAATCCAGACAATAATCAATCCAGCAGCTAGTCGATGCCCCATTTGCACCCATTCATGAAGCTGAACAGGAAAAGGACGTGAACGTGAGCAGAGCGGCCAGCTAGGGCACGCCAAACTAGCTTGTTTATGGCGGACAAGCGCCCCTGTATAGACGACGACATAGCAATAGGCAATGATTCCATAGATGTGCCGCTTCATTCTTCGATCCAGCACTAGTGCTTCCGCATCAAACTTTTTGTCAATCTCAAAAATTAATAATGTTAACAAAAAGACAGACGCGAACGAGATGAGCGAGATCCCAAAATGCAAAGCAAGGACAAAATCAGACTGCCCCCAGACGACTGCTGCTGCGCCAATCAATCCTTGGAGGACGAGAAAAACAAAAGAAACCGCCGCTAAAAATTTTGTTTCCCGAATGTGGCCAATTGCTCGCCATGACCAAACAGATAAAATGAGCACTAAGAAGCCAGCAAGCCCAGACACTAGCCGATGGCTAAGCTCAATCACTAACTCTGGCGTAATATCGGACGGGACGAGTTCCCCGTTGCAAAGCGGCCAAGAGCGTCCGCATCCCATACCTGAACCAGTTTTTGTGACGAGCGCTCCCCCAATTAACACAAATAACATCGCAACCGTTGTCACTACCGCAAACCATTTTAACGAGCGTTGCAAAATTCTTCACCTACTTGGTTGGAAAATAATTATTTTGGCAATAATCTTGTAAAGTATACGTTTATCTTACACGAAACGAGCGCATAGAGCAATTTCGACAACAAACAACATCATTTTACAACATAACAAAAATAAAAAACAAATAAACGTTTATTATTGTGAAAAATATTGAATCTTATTCAGGAGTTTGTTAGAAATATTAATGGGGAAATGAATAGGAGACGCATTCGCCATTTTTTTGACACAAATTGTTCAAAAAAAATTCACATTTAGACGAAGAAATGTGATTTAATATATAGAGAAAGGAACTTTATGACTTATATTAACCATAAAAAATGTGTTAAAATACATTAGGATTTATTTCATCGTTGTAAACGTATTCATGTTACCTTCCGTTTCGCCAAGGAAACGGAGGAAGGAGGAAGAAAAATGGCGAACGAAACAGCATCTCCAATCGAAGTTGACGAAAAAGCGGGGAAACTGTCGGTAGCAGATGTTTGGAAAGATGTTCTTTCCGTTGTCAAAATCGGTATTGTTAATTCGAATTTAATTACGACATTCACTGGATTATGGTTAGCTTTCTACTATATGGGAGAAGGTTTTTTAGAAAACCTTCAAACCGTCTTTTTTACGCTGTTTGGCTCTGCACTTATCATTGCTGGAGCTTGTGCGCTGAACAACTTCATCGACCGCGACATCGACCATTTGATGGAGCGAACGAAAAAGCGGCCGACCGTTAAAGGAACGATGGAGCCAAAACATGTACTATGGTTTGGTATTTTATTGACGGTTATTGGCACGCTTAGCTTGCTAATGACGACGGTGACAGCTGCCGTTGTTGGGCTTGTCGGAGTAATCACTTATGTATTTTTATATACGATGTGGTCGAAACGGAATAATACGTTAAATACGGTTATTGGTAGCGTTTCTGGTGCGGTTCCGCCGGTTATTGGGTGGACGGCGGTCGATCCACATTTTCACGTTGTTCCGCTCGTATTGTTTTTATTAATGTTTTTATGGCAACCGCCGCACTTTTTAGCGCTTGCGATGAAGCGATGCGAGGAATATCGTAAAGCGGGAATCCCGATGTTGCCGGTCGTGCATGGGTTCGCGATTACGAAACGGCAAATTGTTGTTTGGGTGGCCTGTTTGTTGCCGCTTCCGTTTTATTTATTTCCGCTTGGGAAAGCATTTCTCGTCATTGCCACGCTGCTAAACGTCGGTTGGCTTGCGTTAGGATTATATGGCTTTAAGATGAAAGATGATTTAAAGTGGGCGAAATGGATGTTCGTCTACTCCTTAAACTATTTGACGATTTTATTTGTTGTGATGGTCATCGCGGCCATTGATTAATCGGTTTACAATTCTTTCACTTCTTTAGAGAAAGAATTCATATATTTATTTAAATTGAAAGAGGGGTTTGATTAGGCTATGAAGAAATGGCTACTGAATTGGCGCTTATTTTCTCTTTTCAGTGTAATGGCGCTTCTGTTAGCTGGTTGCGGCAAGCCGTTTTTGTCGACGCTTCAGCCGGCCGGCGAAGTAGCAGATATGCAGTATTCGCTCATGCTGCTTAGCACAGCCATTATGGTTCTCGTTATTATTGTTGTAACGATTATCTTCGTGTACGTCGTTGTTCGCTTCCGACAACGCAAAGGCGAAGAAAAGAAAATTCCAAAGCAAGTGGAAGGAAGCCATACGTTAGAAATTGTATGGACGGTTATTCCGATTATCTTGCTCATCATTTTAGCGGTTCCGACAGTGTCAGCGACATTCAAACTTGCTGATGTGAAACCAATGAATAAAGAAAAGCGCGACAAAGATACGGTTGTTGTCAACGTCCGCGCAAATCTTTATTGGTGGGAATTCGAATACCCAGATTACGGTATTATTACAAGCCAAGATCTAGTTGTTCCGACAAATGAACGGGTGTATTTTAATTTAAAAGCTTCTGACGTAAAACACTCGTTCTGGATTCCGGCTGTTGGCGGAAAAATGGATACAAACACAGATAACAAAAACCAATTTTGGTTAGAGTTCGACCAAAAAGCTGCGGATAAAGCAGGGGGCATTTTCTACGGAAAATGTGCGGAGCTTTGCGGTCCGTCACACGCGTTGATGGATTTCAAAGTAAAACCACTTCCGCGCGACGAGTTCGATCAATGGGTTGAGAAAATGAAGAACGCGAAACCAGTAGTGACAGATTCAGTCGCAAAAGAAGGGGAAGCAATTTTTAACAAAAGCTGTATTGGCTGCCATGCCGTCAGTCCAGTGGATAAACGTCCAGAACAAGCACGGACAGCGCCAAACTTAGCAAACTTTGGCGATCGCACACGCATCGCGGGCATTTTAGATCATAATGAAGAAAACTTGAAAAAATGGTTGAAAGATCCGAATAGTGTGAAACCTGGCAATAAAATGACAGGTACATACGGCAATTTAACGGATGAGCAAATTAATGCGTTAGCGAAATATTTAATGAGCTTGAAAGTGGAGTAAAAGGGGATTTATATCAGTAAGGGAGGTAACATTGTGAGTACAGTAGCTCGGAAAAAGAGCCTAATATGGGACTACTTAACAACGGTGGACCATAAGAAAATCGCCATTTTATATTTAATTGCCGGTGGCTTTTTCTTCCTCGTTGGTGGTCTAGAAGCTCTATTCATTCGGATTCAGCTTGCAAAGCCGAACAACGATTTCTTAGTTGGCGGCTTGTACAACCAAGTATTAACGATGCACGGCACAACGATGATTTTCTTGGCAGCGATGCCGCTTGTGTTTGCGATGATGAACGCCGTTGTGCCGATTCAAATCGGTGCGCGCGACGTTGCGTTCCCGTTTTTAAACGCGTTAGGTTTTTGGCTCTTCTTCTTCGGAGGAGTATTCCTTAACTGTTCATGGTTTTTAGGCGGAGCACCTGATGCAGGGTGGACATCGTATGCGTCTTTATCGCTTGAATCGCCAGGGCACGGGATTGATTTTTACGTTTTAGGATTGCAAATTTCTGGTTTTGGTACGTTGATTGGTGGGATTAACTTCCTTGTCACAATCATTAATATGCGTGCCCCAGGAATGACGTATATGCGCATGCCGATGTTTACGTGGGCAACGTTCGTGACATCTGCGCTTATTTTGTTCGCATTCCCGCCACTTACAGTCGGCTTAATTTTCATGATGATGGATCGCTTGTTTGGCGGAAACTTCTATCATCCAGCAGCCGGCGGTAATACGATTATTTGGGAACACCTTTTCTGGATTTTCGGTCACCCAGAAGTATATATTTTAGTGTTGCCAGCGTTCGGGATTTTCTCGGAAATTTTCGCAACGTTCTCGCGTAAGCGGCTATTCGGTTATTCGTCCATGGTGTTTGCGACAGTATTAATCGGCTTTTTAGGATTCATGGTGTGGGCGCACCATATGTTTACAGTCGGAATGGGACCGATTGCGAACGCAATTTTCGCAGTGGCAACAATGGCAATTGCCGTTCCAACAGGGATTAAAATTTTCAACTGGCTCTTTACGATGTGGGGCGGAAATATTCGTTTCACGACACCAATGATGTATGCGGTTGCGTTTATCCCATCGTTCGTCATGGGTGGAGTAACGGGGGTAATGAACGCAGCAGCAGCAGCAGACTATCAATATCATGACAGCTATTTCGTTGTCGCACACTTCCACTACGTCATCGTCGGTGGGGTTGTGTTCGCACTGTTAGCAGGTGCCCATTACTGGTGGCCAAAAATGTTTGGCAAAATGTTAAACGAAACGCTTGGAAAAATTACGTTCTGGTTGTTCTTTATCGGCTTCCATTTAACGTTCTTTATCCAACATTTCCTTGGCTTAATGGGGATGCCACGCCGCGTCTTTACGTACTTGCCGGGTCAAGGATTTGAAACAGGCAACATGATTAGTACCGTTGGTGCCTTTTTCATGGCAGCAGCAACGATTGTGCTGTTAATCAACGTTATTGTAACATCGGTGAAAGGACAAAAAGCAGAGGCAGACGCGTGGGGAGACGGACGTACGCTTGAGTGGGCAGTCGCTTCTCCGCCGCCAGAATATAACTTTGCGCAAACACCGCTTGTTCGCGGCTTAGACGCATATTGGATTGAAAAAATGGAAGGCAAAAAAGGATTGACGCCAGCAGAGCCGCTAGGGGATATCCATATGCCAAACTCGTCGATTTTGCCGTTTGTTATTTCGCTTGGATTGTTTATTGCTGCCTTCGGTTTCATGTATCGCACGGAAGCGTCTTGGGGCTTAGCGGTTGGCATTATCGGCTTATTGATTACGCTCGGTTCGATGTTCTTGCGTTCTGTCATCGATGATCACGGCTTCCATATCCATAAAGAAGAAGTGCTTGAAGCAGAAAAGGGGGTTAAGGCATAATGCACGTTGAAGAAAAATTGACCGCAGAAACGTTCCCTGCGTCACCTGAAAAAGCCACCCTCGAAGGGAAAAATAAATTTTTAGGTTTTTGGTTATTCTTAGGGGGAGAGACGGTTCTCTTCGCCTCCCTCTTCGCTACGTATTTAGCGTTGCGTGATAAAACAGCTGGTGGTCCGCCAGCGCACGAGTTGTTCCGTATGCCGCTCGTTTTTGTTGCAACGATGCTTCTTTTGACGAGTAGCTTAACGAGTGTGTACGCGATTTACCACATGAAAAACTTTGATTTTAAGAAAATGCAGCTTTGGTTTGGCATTACGGTGCTGTTAGGGGCTGGATTTTTAGGGTTGGAGATTTTCGAGTTCAATGAGTACGTCCACGAAGGCCACGTATTTACGAAAAGTGCATTTGCCTCTTCGTTTTACACGCTAGTTGGCACGCACGGAGGTCACGTTGCGTTCGGATTGCTTTGGATTTTAACGCTCATGATTCGCAATGCGAAACGCGGCTTAAACTTATACAACGCACCGAAGTTTTACGTCGCCAGCTTATATTGGCACTTTATTGACGTCGTATGGGTGTTCATCTTTACGGTTGTATATTTAATGGGAATGGTGGGGTGATTGTATGGCGAATCAAACGAATACAGGAAACCCGCATGTTGATTTAGCGTACCGTCGCAAAAAAAATGCGGAAGAAATGAAACACCAAGTGATTTCATTTGTATTAATGATTGCATTGACGCTCATTGCGTTTTTTGCCGTCGGGTATAACGAGTTTTCACATTGGTTTTCTGTTCCATTCATTTTGCTTCTTGCCATTGTGCAAGTGGCGTTTCAACTGTATTATTTCATGCATATGAGCCATAAAGGTCATGAACTTCCATCGCTTTTCATTTATGGCGGTGTGCTCGTTGCGTTTGTTACAGTTTGGGCGTTTATGACGGTTGTTTGGTGGTAATAAAAAAAGGAAATCAGCGGGTGCTGATTTCCTTTTTCGCATCGTTTTGTCTGTAGTATAATGAAAAGGGAGGTGAAAAGGATGTTAGCATCATTGCAAATGTTCGGATTTATGGCGCTATGGAGCCCGTTTTTCTTCCTTCTTTTATTGCTTATCGGTGCGTTCTATGCCCTTTTAGTTGGCCCGTGGCGACGAAAATGGGCGACGGAACATCCGCCATCCCGCAAGCAAAAAACGTATTTTTATACGGGACTTGTTTTGCTTTACGTCATTAAAGGCTCACCAATTGATTTGCTTGGTCACTTAATGTTTAGTGTGCATATGACGCAAATGGCGATTTTGTATTTAATTGTTCCGCAATGTTTTATTTTAGGAATTCCAAATGGGATGTACGAGAAACTATTTCGTGTGGATGCAATCAAGCGAGTGTATGCTTTTTTGACCAAACCGCTTATTGCCCTTTTGTTATTCAACGGGCTATTTTCGTTTTATCACGTTCCATTTATTTTTGATGTGATTAAAACAAATATGATTTACCATGCGACCGTTACGACCATTCTTTTTATCGCTGCATGGTGTATGTGGTGGCCGGTTATCAATAAGTTGCCAGAATGGCAAACGTTGTCTGGAATTAAAAAAGTCGGTTACATTTTTGCCAACGGTGTGTTGTTAACACCAGCGTGTGCGCTTATTATTTTTGCAGATACACCGCTTTATCGAACGTTTTCTGACCCGAGTGCGTGGTTGAACGCTCTTCAACTATGCGTACCAAGCAGCACGCTAGCTTCGTTACACTTAACTGGTCCAGAAATGTTTTTATCAATGTCGCTATTGAACGATCAACAACTTGGCGGCGTGTTAATGAAGATTATACAAGAGATTGTGTACGGAACAATGTTGTTTTTTATTTTTATCGATTGGTATCAAAAAGAGAGAGAGAAGGAGCCGCAGGAAACAGTTGTATCACCGCATCCTTCTGAATCATCATAAATAAAAGTGAGGACGAAGAGATGGAATATTCGTTGCCAATACTTCCAACAATTAGTACAAGTTGCATTGTCATTAGTGCCGTGCTTGTAGCGTACGGTTGGTCGCTCATTCGAAAACGAAACATAGAGGCACATAAAAAGGTCATGTTGTGGGCGGCCGCGTTTGCTTTATTGTTCTTTCTTATTTATTTGTCGCGAACCGTATTTGTTGGAAATACGAGCTTTGGCGGTCCAGACGATGTCAAAGTATATTATACGATCTTTTTAGTGTTTCATATCGTCTTGGCGACGGTCGGAGCAGTGTTCGGGATTGTGACACTACTTACTGCTTTTAAACAAAATTTTCTGAAACATAAAAAACTCGGACCGATTACAAGCGTCATTTGGTTTTTCACAGCTACGACTGGTGTTGTCGTTTATTTATTGTTGTATGTGTTTTATCATGGCGGCGAAACGACGTCAATGATTAAAGCGATTTTAGGTTTTTAAACCCGACAATGCTGTCGGGTTTTTTCATAGAGTGAAAAGAACGGAATGGGTGCGGAGAAAATATAATGGGGGCAGGGGTGGTTTCGTGTGGCGGTATGATGCGGCGTATGCGACAGTAGCGACGGTTGTGATGATGTGTTTAAAGGAACGACTAGAAATTGTGAGCGAAGAATCGACCATAGATGTGCAATTTCGTGGACTTGACCGTTGCACGGTGACGGTAGCGCTCGTGATGAAAAGCGGTGCTCCAGTCGTTTCCGTATGCAAAGAAGTGCAAAAAGAAATCGTAGAGGAAATACGAATGCTAACCCCGTTTGTCGTCGAGCATGTTCACCTCATTGTCAAAAAACTTGTAGTGGAAAAAACGAACGCATGAGAAAATCTCATGCGTTAATTTTTGCTAGTCCTTCTTTTACTTGTGCTAAAAGGCTTTGGCATTGGCTGACTAGCGAAGATGGGAAGTTTTCTCCTTCGCCATATTCGACTCCATGCGGATAATAATGTTTTCCAAGAAGCGGCGTAAGTAGTTTAATGACCGCATAGCGCGTATCGACTTCTCCTTCAATTGCATACCCTTGCACGCGAAGGTAGTATACGTCGCCTTTCACTTCAAATTTTCGGTCGTATGTAACTCGTTCGTAGTCCCATTGCCCAGCGCGAACAAATCCTAAGCTTTTCATCAATTCATCTAAGCGGGACAATTCTGCCGTTTGATTTTCAATGCCCGTGTTTTCAAATTTCATGTCCAATTCCCTCCTAAATAAAAAACGCTCCTTTATTAATAATATTATTAAAGTGTTCAACTTTCAATCAATTGTTGTCGGTGAAATAAAGGTGTAGAAAAAATTTTCCCGTGTTCGTCATTTTTTTCTGTTTTTGGTGAAACTAAAAGGCGAAAGGAGCATTCCTGTTAGAAAGGTTTTGGGGGACTTGAAAGAAAAAAGCCCTCTTGGTATGATGCAGGGGTGTCAATGGAAAGTTGACCCTAACATCAGACCAAGGAGGACTACAAGATGAATTGTACACAAAATCGCAAAATTGAACAAGTCACGGATCAAACATTAGTGATTGGAATGGATATTGCCAAGCA
>NZ_JAILZV010000248.1 GCF_023512315.1 Anoxybacillus sp. | reverse complement strand
AAAGGAGGGAGAACGATGTGGAAAAATGAGCGCATCTCACAAATCGTTGACGGCAAGCGGGTCATCGTGAAAAAGCCAGAGCTATTAGCACCAGCCGGAAACTTAGAAAAGCTGAAAGTCGCTGTTCACTATGGCGCAGATGCCGTCTTTATCGGTGGACAAGAGTACGGGCTTCGGTCGAACGCGGACAACTTTACGCTTGAAGAAATGGCAGAAGGCGTCCGGTTTGCGAATCAATACGGCGCAAAAATTTACGTGACGACTAACATTTACGCCCATAACGAAAACATGCCGGGGCTTGAAGAATATTTAGAAGGATTGCAAGCCGCAGGCGTACACGGCATTATCGTTGCCGACCCGCTCATTATTGAAACGGCGCGCCGCGTTGCTCCAAAACTAGAAGTGCATTTAAGCACGCAACAATCGCTGACGAACTGGAAAGCGGTCCAATTTTGGAAAGAAGAAGGATTAGAGCGCGTCGTGCTCGCAAGGGAAACGAGCGCGGAAGAAATTCGCCAAATCAAGGAAAAAGTCGATATCGAAATCGAAACGTTTATTCACGGGGCGATGTGCATTGCTTATTCGGGGCGATGCGTATTAAGCAACCATATGACCGCACGCGATTCGAACCGTGGCGGCTGCTGTCAATCGTGTCGTTGGGACTACGAGTTGTACAAACTAGAAGGCGACGAAGCGATGGCATTATTTGACGAAACGGACGACCCGTTTGCGATGAGCCCAAAAGACTTAAACTTAATTCAATCGATTCCGAAAATGATTGAACTAGGCATTGATAGCTTGAAAATCGAAGGGCGGATGAAGTCGATTCATTACGTCGCGACTGTCGTAAGCGTGTACCGTAAAGTCATCGACGCTTACTGTGCCGACCCAGACAACTTTGTCATTCGCAAAGAATGGCTCGATGAACTAGACAAATGCGCCAACCGTGACACGGCACCTGCCTTTTTTGAAGGAGTGCCAGGCTATAAAGAGCAAATGTTTGGCGTCCATAGCAAAAAAACGACGTACGATTTTGCCGGCTTTGTTCTTGATTATGACCGTGACACGAAAATCGTTACCTTGCAGCAGCGCAACTTCTTTAAACCAGGCGATACGGTCGAATTTTTCGGGCCAGAAATCGAAAACTTTACACAAACGGTCGGAACGATTTGGGATGAAGACGGAAATGAGCTCGATGCAGCGCGCCATCCGCTGCAAATTGTCAAATTTAAAGTAGAGAAAGAAGTCTTCCCATACAACATGATGAGAAAGGAGCAGTAACATGGGGAAGAAACCGGTTGTCATCGGGGTCGCAGGCGGCTCCGGTTCGGGGAAAACGAGCGTGGTGAAAGCCATTTACGAACATTTTCAAGGGCATTCGATTTTAATGCTCGAGCAAGACTATTATTACAAAGACCAAAGCCATCTTCCGTTTGAAGAGCGGCTGAAAACGAACTATGACCATCCGTTGGCATTTGATAATGATTTACTAATTGAACATCTCCATAAGCTGTTGAATTACGAACCGATTGAAAAGCCGGTATATGACTATACGCTTCATACGAGAGCAAACGAAGTCATTTACGTGGAGCCGAAAGATGTCATTATTTTAGAAGGCATTCTTGTATTAGAAGACGAACGATTGCGCAACTTAATGGATATTAAAGTATATGTTGACACCGATGCCGACATCCGCATTATCCGCCGGCTCATCCGCGACATTAACGAACGCGGCCGGACGTTGGAATCGGTCATTGACCAGTACGTCAACGTCGTCCGTCCGATGCATAACCAATTTATCGAACCGACGAAACGATATGCCGACATTATTATCCCAGAAGGCGGACAGAACTATGTTGCGATCGATTTAATGGTTACAAAAATTCGCACAATTCTTGAACAAAAGTCTTTTTTGTAATACTATAACATAGATGCCAAATGAAGCGTATACATTGTCTTAAACGAGTCGTTTGTACGGACGCCTAAAGCGTTCGTACGCTTATACATACAAATACAAAGGAGGAATACCAATGGCGAACGAAAAACAATACCCGATGACAAAAGAAGGGAAGGAGAAACTCGAGCAAGAGCTCGAATATTTAAAAACAGTCAAACGGAAAGAAGTGGTCGAGCGCATTAAAATTGCCCGCGGCTTTGGCGACCTTTCCGAAAACTCGGAATACGATGCAGCGAAAGACGAGCAAGCGTTTGTCGAAGCGCGCATCCAAACGCTTGAAAACATGATTCGCAACGCCCAAATTATCGAAGAAGATACGACGAACCCAGACGTTGTATCGCTCGGAAAATCGGTTACGTTCATCGAGCTTCCAGACGGAGAAGAAGAAACGTACACAATCGTCGGCAGCGCTGAAGCTGACCCATTTGAAGGAAAAATTTCGAACGACTCGCCAATTGCGAAATCGCTCATGGGCAAAAAAGTAGGCGACGAAGTGAGCGTGCAGACGCCAGGCGGCGAAATGCTCGTGAAAATCGTTGCAGTGAAATAGGTTTGAAACCTCTACACCTCGTCAACAATGGTGACGAGGTGTTTTTTATGCGAACGAAACGAACGATGGTCATTTTACTGATGATTCAGCTTTGTCTTTTTGGCTTAATCGGCCGATTAGCACAGCTTCAACTAGTAAGTACAGAATCATTTTCTAACAAGCATATTAACTTAATCGAAGCAAGTGTGGCGCAACGGACGCAAGAAATGGTCGTGAGCGACGGACGCGGCACGTTTGTCGATAGAGCGGGAAATCCGCTCGTGGACGAAGA
>NZ_JAILZV010000247.1 GCF_023512315.1 Anoxybacillus sp. | reverse complement strand
GCTGAGCGCACCGTCGGATACGTGCGGTGGAGATGCGGTTTAATGAGATACGTCATGCATGGCTCCCCCTTTTTTTCTCTGTATTGAGATAGTATGCAGCAAAAAACTTTTTCATGAAAATAAGCGATCGGTACAAAAGAAAAAACTGCTTCCGTGATGGAAGCAGTTTAGCAGACTGGCTGAGGAACAAAATCAATTTCAAACCCAAGATCCTCGAGCATTTGAAAATCTTTTGATTTTTCTTGGCCAGCCGTCGTTAAATAATCGCCAACGAAAATCGAATTAGCGGCATATAGTCCAAGCGGCTGTAAGGAGCGCAAGTTCACTTCCCGTCCGCCAGAGATGCGAATTTCTTTTGTCGGGTTAATGTAACGGAACAGCGCTAATACTTTTAAGCAGTACCGTGGATTCAGTTCGTTCGTCCCCGCAAGCGGCGTACCGTCAATCGCATGCAAAAAGTTGACCGGAATCGAATCCGCGTCGAGCGCTTTTAAGCTGCGCGCCATGTTAATTACGTCTTGTTTCGTTTCTTTCATGCCGATAATGACCCCTGAACATGGTGACATCCCCGCTTGTTTTACCGTTTCGACTGTTTGGACACGGTCATCGTATGTATGCGATGTCGTAATGTTTGGGTGGTGTTCTTTCGATGTATTAATGTTATGGTTGTAGCGGTCTACTCCCGCTTCTTTTAGCCGCATTGCTTGTTCTGGCTTTAAAATCCCTAAACAGGCGCACACTTTTAGCCCAAATCGTTCTTTAATTTCTTGGACGGCGGACACAACGACATCGACTTCTTTATCGCTCGGCCCCCGACCGCTTGCCACAATACAGTATGTACCGATTTGCTGACGGTACGCTTCTTCTGCCCCACGAACGAGCGTGTCTTTATCGACCATTTTGTACGTGTTCACCGGCGCATTAGAAATCGATGATTGCGAACAGTAGCCGCAGTTTTCTGGGCATAGCCCCGATTTGGCGTTCATGATTCTATTTAGTTTTACTTTGTTGCCGAAATATGCCCGACGAATCGTATACGCCCCTTGCAGTAATAAAAGCAGTTCGCTATCTGGGCAATCTAGCATCGCTTCTGCTTCGTTATCCGTCACTTCTTCTCCCGCCAATACGCGGTCGGCAAGTGCTAACCAATCTGGCATGACGCCTCTCCCCCTTTTGTCTCTTTCACACAACGTGTGATTACATTTATCGTATGGCAAGGGGCATTTAATTGTCAACCGTTTTTAAAAATAAGTTTACTATAATAAAAAAGGATGAGGCTCTCCCATCCTTTTATCTCGTCAGTTTTTCGACAATATCGCGAGCAATCCAAACGCCACATGCACTTGCTTGCGCTAACCCGCGAGTAATACCTGCGCCGTCGCCGCCTACATACAATCCGGAAATCTCCGTTTCAAACCGGTCATTTAGCTTCGGACGCGCGGAATAAAACTTCGCCTCCACCCCATAAAACAGTGTATGTTCCGACGCAAGCCCTGGCGTGACGTAATTTAATGCTTCGGTCATTTCTATTAAACTTTTCATTGTGTTATACGGCAGCACCAACCCTAAATCGCCAGGAACGGCTTCTTTTAATGTCGGTTCAATAAATCCTTCTTTTAGGCGTTTTTCCGTAGAACGTCTTCCCTTTAAAATATCGCCATATTTTTGCACAATAATGCCGCCGTTTGATAAGGCATTGGCTAAGCGAGAAATTTCGTGCGCATATTCGTTTGGTTTATCAAACGGATCCGAAAATTTATGCGATACTAATAATGCAAAATTCGTATTGTTGCTTCCAAGCTTCGGGTCTTTGTAGGCGTGTCCGTTCGCTAACATAATGCCAGAATGGTTTTCGACGACAACATGACCGGATGGGTTGCTGCAAAATGTCCGAACTTGCGTGCCGACCGATGTGTTGAAAATAAATTTTCCTTCGTATAAATGTTCATTAATTTCTTCCATGACAATATTCGATGTTTCGACGCGCACGCCGATGTCGACTTGGTTGTTAATCATGCGGAGGCGCCGTTTTTTTAATAGCTTCGAAAGCCAAGCCGATCCGTCACGTCCTGGTGCGATGACTACTTTTTCAGCGGTGATCGTGTTGCCGTTTTTTAATAAAACCCCTTTTATAACATGCGTGTTATCTTGTTTTTCGGTCACTAAATCATCTACTTCTGTTTGGAACGCCATATCGATATGTTCGCGCAAATATTCATAAATGCTTTTTAAAATTTCTAAGTTTTGTTCCGTTCCTAAATGACGAACGTTCGCCCTTAACAATTTCAATCCAGCCGCATAGGCGCGCCGTTCAATTTCTTTTACTTTTTCCGTCGTCGGGTCAGTAATGGATTCGGTCGCTCCATGCTTTAAGTTAATCGCATCGACATAACGGATGAGTTCTAGCACGGTCGATGCCGGCAAATAGTCTGTCATCCACCCGCCAAACTCGCTCGTAATATTGAATTTGCCATCGGAATACGCTCCGGCGCCACCGAATCCGTTCGTAATCGAACAGGCCGGCACACAGCCTGCATAGTCTTTTTTTCCCGCAGGCGGCGGACATTTTTCAATCTTCTTTTGCAAAATCGGACAATGCCGCTTATAAATGTCATGCCCTTTATCAATAAGAAGGACGTTTGCCCCTTTCAACTTTAACGTTAATTCATAGCAAGTAAAAATTCCTGCCGGACCTGCCCCGACAACAATGACATCATAATGTGATTTCATTACAAAATCCTCCAAAACATCATTTTTTCCATTTGTAACTATAGCAAGGAAA
>NZ_JAILZV010000246.1 GCF_023512315.1 Anoxybacillus sp. | reverse complement strand
ACGATTCCGCGTCTTTTGGACTTGACGGATGATGAGAAACTGTTGATGAAGCCGGTGCCGGAATTGCAGTTATTGCGGGAAGAGCATATGAAACTGGAATCGATTTCAACAAAAGGAGAGGACGGAACGTATACACTTCCATTCAAAGGGGATCGACTAGAGCTACTCATCCGTTTTTCGTTAGCTAATTTTCAAGGAAATGCATTTGGTGTCAAAGTGCGTTGTTCGGGTGATGGAAGCGAAGAAACGATCTTCCGCTATGATGTGAAAGACTCCATCGTGACGTTTGACCGAAACCGCTCTGGAAAAGGAGAGGGCGGCATTCGTCGCGCTGTATTAGATAGACAGGGAGATGTGGTTACGTTCCACTTCTTCATCGACCGTTCCTCTGTCGAATTATTCGTTAACGACGGTCGACTTGTGATGACAGGAAGAATTTATCCATCCGAAACGAGCAAAGGAATCGAATTGTTCACAGAAGGTGGGGACGTGACTGTCCTTTCTATCGATGCGTGGACATTGAAGGATATTTGGGGTGAGGAATAGGGGAGACGGTATAGAAAGCCGTCTCTTTTTGTTTCAAACGGTTATCGTGTCCACATGAGAGGAATAGTATAAATAAGAAAAGAAGAGATGGGGGATGATGATGGGACGATTTGTTATTTATATGATTGCATACGTTGTTATGGTTATTGTGAATATCATTGCTGAGCGGCTTCCGTTAAATGGTCAGACGACAGGGGAAATATCGCGAAAAGCGGACGTCTTATTTACTCCGGCAGGGTATGTATTTTCGATTTGGGGGTTTATCTACGTCCTATTAGCGATTTGGATTTTAAGACAATTTCCATCTTCCCGACGAGACTTACCTATTTATCGCCAAGCGTTCGTTCCTTTTGTTGTTAGCTGTATATTTAATGCGCTGTGGATTGTTGTATGGCACTATGAATATTTTCTCTTTTCTGTTGTTGTGATGCTTTCTCTTCTTTTTACGCTGATATGGTTATATAAAGTGGTCAAACGTACGAATCCAAGCTTTTTTTATCTATTTCCATTTTCTGTTTATTTCGGCTGGATCAGCGTTGCAACAATTGCAAACATTTCCTTTGTTTTAAAATATAACGGTTGGAACGGATTCGGATTGTCTGATGCATTCTGGGCGATTGCGATGTTACTTGTTGCGACAGCTTTAGCCCTTCTTTTCATGCGCCGACAACGAGATTATGTGTATCCACTTGTGTTCGTTTGGGCGTTTGTTGGCATCGGGGTGAAAAACCAAGGAACCGCGTCGCTTGTCGCATACGCTGCATTTTTGCTTGCAGGTATCATATTAATTAGCGTAGCATCTTTATATAAAGAAAAAACATAATTGCCCACCTTGGTCGTGGGCGATTTATACATATTTGCTGATCGTTTCGTTGAACTGTTTTTGCATGGCTTTGTCATGCAAAAGTTTTTTGGAAAATAAATATGGACGAATGCTTGGATCTTCTAACATGTGCTTTACTGTGTTTTTGTCGAATGGTTTTTGTGTTTCAATAATTTTTGTTGCTTGCAGATGTTTTAATTTTCGTTTTGTCATGAGATACTCAAACTGACCCAACAACAAAAAATCTAACAATGCGCCTATTGCAACATATAGTGACTAGCATTCCCATGTTCCCCATTGCCCCCTCTGCTATTTTTGATAGATCACTCAAATTTACAAAAAAGGCTAAAACTTGTGATGCTAGTTGAACCCTAACACTCGACTAGCACTACGAGGACTAATATATTTTTGCGAACAGTGCCTCGCGCTGTTCGCGTTTGTTATTTTTGGAGAATTTTCCGAGAAATTTGTGCGCATATGTTGTAACATATAAGTGTAAACACAAATGGAGGGGACGTTGTTATGTACATACCGAAAGCTTTTCAAGTAGATGACGAGGACAAAATCGTACAATTTATTAAAGCAAATAGTTTTGGAATTTTATTTTCGGCGGTGGACGGTCAACCATTTGCGACCCATTTGCCATTTCTGTTAGAGGAAAATAATCATGCGCTATGGAGCCATATGGCGAAGCAAAATCCTCAGTGGGAGGACTTACACAACAAAGAAGTGCTTGTCGTTTTCCAAGGTCCGCATGCGTATATCTCGCCTACTTGGTATCACGAACCAAATACCGTTCCGACTTGGAACTATGTCGCTGTCCATGTGTACGGAACATTTCAGTTAATCGACGACAAAGAAATGATGAAACATCTTCTAGAAAAAACCGTCGATTTTTACGAATCATCGATGTCTACTCCTTGGAAAGTAGAATTTGATGACTTTACCGAACATCTAATGGAAGGAACGGTTTGTTTTAAAATTAACATCCAAAAAATTGAAGGGAAATGGAAACTGAGCCAAAACCATTCCATCCAACGGCAGAAAAACTTGATCAAAGGGTTGAAAACGGTCGATCACTACCATTCGAAAGAAATCGCAGCGCTTATGGAACAAAATATTTTAGATGCAATGAAAGAGTAGAGGTTCTAAAAGGGAGGATAAACATTAGTGAGCACCGTATGGCCGACATTGCTTTTTGGATTTATTTTAGGGCTCAAACATGCCACAGAGCCGGATCATGTCATTGCTGTATCAACGATTGCCAGCCGCACAAAGAAGCTTTCGCTTTCGTCGCTTGCGGGGATTTTTTGGGGAATTGGCCACACCACAACATTATTTGTCGTCGGAATGATCGTCATCGGGCTGGAACAACAAATACCGGAAACCGCAGCGATGTGGCTGGAACTAGCGGTTGGAGTGATGATTGTCGTTTT
>NZ_JAILZV010000245.1 GCF_023512315.1 Anoxybacillus sp. | reverse complement strand
TTAATCTACATGGACTGATAAACAATTTTATTAAAATCTTTGTCGTTATTTTATGATTTTAATAAAATTGATAACCTGGAAAGGATTATATCATATCGAATGCATAAAAATAATTTTTCAAAATTATTTTATTATTAATAATTTAATATTTTTGATCTATATTTCTCTTTTATCCATGTTTTTATAATATATTTAAAAATGAGAAATTTTATTGTTTATTATATTTCAATACCGTTTCATCGATAGCGAGAAATGACAAAAAAGATAGGCATGTTTTATCTAGGTTATGAATAATTATAAATATAAAAAAAGTATTTTTTTATTTTACTATTTAATATTAATTTAGTATAATTACAATATGATAATATTTATCAACAAATTGGAAGAAACGCAACAAGAAAAATAGTGGTAGCTATTAAATTTGTCGTAAAGAAAGGGGAAAATGAAATGGAAAACAACCAACAGCCAATGTCCAAATGTCCGTTTCACGGCAGCGTGACGAGCCATGCTTCAAACAAAACAACCAACAAAGACTGGTGGCCGAATCAACTAAACTTAAGTATTCTTCATCAACACGACCGAAAAACGAACCCTCATGACGAACCGTTCGATTATGCAGAGGAGTTTCAAACCCTTGACTATTGGGCACTAAAAGAAGATTTGCGCAAACTGATGACAACAAGCCAAGATTGGTGGCCTGCCGACTACGGACATTACGGACCGCTATTCATCCGCATGGCTTGGCATTCGGCGGGAACGTATCGCGTTGGTGACGGACGAGGCGGCGCTTCGACCGGCACACAACGTTTTGCTCCGTTAAACAGTTGGCCAGACAACGCCAATTTGGACAAAGCACGCCGCCTACTGTGGCCAATTAAAAAGAAATACGGCAATAAAATTTCTTGGGCGGACTTAATCGTGTTAGCTGGTAACGTAGCGATTGAGTCCATGGGCGGAAAAACGATCGGGTTTGGCGCTGGCCGCGAGGACGTATGGCATCCAGAGGAAGACATTTATTGGGGGGCGGAAAAAGAATGGCTCGCCTCGGAACGGTATACCGGCGATCGCGAATTAGAAAATCCGCTTGCCGCCGTGCAAATGGGGCTTATTTATGTCAATCCAGAAGGTCCGGACGGCAACCCAGATCCGCTGGCGGCGGCGCGCGACATTCGCGAGACATTTAAACGGATGGGGATGAACGACGAAGAAACAGTGGCCCTCATCGCAGGTGGCCATACGTTTGGCAAGGCGCACGGAGCTGGCGATGCGTCGTATGTCGGTCCAGATCCAGAAGCTGCCCCTATTGAAGCGCAAGGATTAGGTTGGATGAGCACGTACGGAAAAGGAAAAGGGCGCGATACGATTACAAGTGGGCTTGAAGGCGCTTGGACACCAACGCCGACGAAGTGGGATAACAGCTATTTCGAGTTGCTCTTTGCATATGAATGGAAGCTCACGAAAAGTCCAGCTGGTGCGTATCAATGGGAAGCGGTGAATTTAAAAGAAGAACATCTCGCACCGGATGTGGAAGATGCGAATGTGAAAGTGCCGCCGATGATGTTGACGACGGACTTAGCGTTACGCTTTGACCCGGAATATGAAAAAATCGCCCGCCGCTTTTATGAACATCCAGAAGAATTTGCGGATGCGTTTGCTCGCGCGTGGTTTAAACTCATTCATCGCGACATGGGACCAAAAACGAGATATCTCGGTCCAGAAGTGCCAAAAGAAGATTTCATTTGGCAAGACCCGATCCCAGAAGGAGAGGTTGAATTAACGGATGCAGAAATCGACGACATCAAAACAAAAATTTTACAATCAGGACTAACGGTGAGCGAGCTTGTGAAAACCGCTTGGGCGTCCGCTAGCACGTTCCGTAACTCTGATAAACGCGGCGGCGCAAACGGGGCGCGCATTCGACTCGCACCGCAAAAAGATTGGGAAGTGAACGAACCAGAACGACTCGCAAAAGTGCTCTCTGTTTACGAAGACATTCAGCGCGAACTACCGAAAAAAGTAAGCATCGCTGATTTAATCGTGCTTGGCGGTGGCGCGGCGGTCGAGAAAGCAGCGCGCGATGCTGGGTTTGACGTTCGTGTACCGTTTATGCCTGGACGAGGCGATGCAACAGAAGAACAAACGGATGTCGAAAGCTTTGCCGTATTAGAACCGGTCGCGGACGGATTCCGCAACTACGAAAAGAAAAAATATAGCGTTCGTCCTGAGGAGCTGCTTGTCGACAAAGCCCAATTGCTCGGCTTAACTGCTCCAGAAATGACCGTATTAGTTGGCGGGTTGCGCGTGTTAGGGGCAACGTATCGCGACCTTCCTCACGGCGTATTCACCGACCGTATCGGCGTGCTAACGAACGATTTCTTCGTCCACCTCGTCGATATGAACTGTGAATGGGTACCGAAAGAAGACGGCTTGTACGACATTCGCGACCGGAAAACAGGGGAAGTACGTTGGACCGCCACTCGTGTCGACTTAGTGTTCGGATCGAACTCCATTCTTCGCTCCTACGCCGAATTTTACGCCCAAGACGACAACAACGAAAAATTCGTCCGCGATTTTATCCAAGCTTGGGTGAAAGTGATGAACGCCGACCGCTTTGACCTGCGGAAGAAAACAAAAACATCGGTAACGGTGTAAGCGAAAAAGCAGGCGGACGACTGTCCCCTGCTTTTTTATTTCTCATAAATAACGACCCCATCACGCTCAATTTGTCGTGTGATTTCTTTGTTCAATGAGTCAGCAAACAACACATCAAACGAATAAATGCCGACGATTTCATCAATCGCATCGATGACTTTCCATTTTTGCTTTCCTGTAT
>NZ_JAILZV010000244.1 GCF_023512315.1 Anoxybacillus sp. | reverse complement strand
GATTCCGTATTTGGTATTGAGCCAAACAAACATGTGTTATTTGAAGCAGTGATTATGCAACGTGCTTCTTTGCGTCAAGGAACGCATAAAACGAAAAATCGCGCGGAAGTAAGCGGCGGTGGTCGCAAACCATGGCGTCAAAAAGGTACTGGCCGTGCACGTCAAGGGTCGATTCGCTCTCCACAATGGCGTGGTGGTGGTACGGTATTTGGTCCGGTTCCGCGCAGCTACAGCTACAAATTACCGAAAAAAGTACGCCGTTTAGCAATCAAATCGGCATTATCTTCTAAAGTGTTGGAAAACAACATCGTTGTATTAGACAACTTAGCGCTTGAAGCGCCAAAAACGAAAGAAATGGTGAAAATTTTAAGCAACCTTTCTGTTGATCGTAAAGCGCTAATTGTAACAGCAGATTTTAACGAAAATGTTTTATTATCTGCGCGCAACATTCCGGGGGTAACTGTCGTTACAGCAAGCGGAATCAACGTTCTTGATGTACTCAACCACGACAAGCTTGTCATCACAAAAGCTGCCGTGGAAAAAGTAGAGGAGGTGCTTGCATAATGAAAGATCCTCGCGATATTATTAAGCGCCCCGTTATCACTGAAAACTCAATGAATTTAGTGGCAGAAAAAAAATATACGTTTGAAGTGGACGTAAAAGCAAACAAAACAGAAGTAAAAGATGCAGTAGAAGCGATTTTCGGTGTAAAAGTAGAGAAGGTCAACATTATGAACTACAAAGGGAAATTCAAACGTGTTGGCCGTTATAGCGGACTTACAAACCGTCGTCGCAAAGCAATTGTGACGCTAACGCCAGACAGCAAAGAGATCGAGCTATTTGAAGCATAAGTTTAAAAGTGAAGGAGGGAAACCGACATGGCGATTAAAAAGTATAAACCAACGTCAAACGGTCGCCGTGGCATGACAGTTCTTGATTTCTCAGAAATCACAACTGACAAGCCAGAGAAATCATTGCTTGCGCCTTTAAAGAAAAAAGGTGGTCGTAACAACCAAGGTAAATTGACTGTTCGTCACCAAGGTGGCGGTCATAAACGTCAATATCGGATCATCGATTTCAAACGCGACAAAGATGGCATTCCAGGACGCGTTGCTACAATCGAGTACGATCCAAACCGCTCTGCGAATATCGCATTAATCCATTATGCGGACGGAGAAAAACGTTACATTATTGCTCCGAAAAACCTAGAAGTAGGTATGGAAATCATGTCAGGTCCGGATGCGGACATTAAAGTAGGGAACGCGTTACCACTTGCGAACATCCCAGTCGGTACGCTAGTACACAACATCGAATTAAAACCAGGCAAAGGTGGACAACTTGTTCGTTCTGCAGGGACATCTGCACAAGTGCTTGGGAAAGAAGGAAAATACGTGCTTGTTCGTTTAGCTTCTGGTGAAGTTCGCATGATTTTAGCAACTTGCCGTGCAACGGTCGGTCAAGTTGGTAACGAACAACATGAGCTTGTGAACATCGGTAAAGCTGGACGCGCTCGCTGGTTAGGTATTCGTCCAACGGTTCGCGGTTCAGTTATGAACCCAGTTGATCACCCACATGGTGGTGGTGAAGGTAAAGCACCGATCGGACGTAAATCGCCAATGACTCCATGGGGCAAACCAACACTTGGATTCAAAACGCGCAAAAAGAAAAACAAATCGGATAAATTTATCGTACGTCGTCGTAAAAAATAACGGGGTTGAACTACGGTTCTTAAGAACCGTAGAACAATCACGAAGGGAGGTTCATTTATGGGTCGCAGCTTAAAAAAAGGTCCTTTCTGTGATGATCATTTAATGAAAAAAATCGAAAAATTAAATGAGACAGGACAAAAACAAGTAATTAAAACATGGTCTCGTCGTTCAACCATTTTCCCACAATTCATCGGACATACAATCGCTGTGTACGATGGACGTAAACATGTGCCAGTGTACATCACAGAGGATATGGTAGGACATAAGCTTGGTGAATTTGCACCAACTCGCACATACAAAGGCCATGCTGCTGATGACAAGAAGACAAGACGTTAATATGAGAGGAGGCTTTCATTATGCAAGCTAAAGCTGTTGCTAGAACGGTTCGTATTGCTCCTCGTAAAGCGCGCTTAGTGATTGATTTAATTCGAGGAAAGCAAGTAGGTGAAGCAGTAGCAATTCTTCGCCACACACCAAAAGCTGCTTCTCCGATTATCGAGAAGGTATTAAAATCAGCCGTTGCAAACGCAGAACATAACTACGACATGGATGTTAACAATTTAGTGATTACAGAAGCATACGTGGACGAAGGTCCGACGTTAAAACGTTTCCGTCCGCGCGCAATGGGACGTGCAAGCGCGATTAACAAACGCACAAGCCATATTACAATCGTTGTTTCAGAAAAGAAGGAGGGATAATCAGTGGGTCAAAAGGTAAATCCAGTCGGTCTCCGCATTGGTATTATCCGTGATTGGGAATCAAGATGGTATGCGGAAAAAGATTACGCAGACCTTTTACATGAAGACCTTAAAGTACGTGAGTACATTACGAAACGCTTAAGTGATGCAGCAGTTTCACGCGTTGAAATCGAGCGTGCGGCAAATCGCGTGAACATCACGATTCACACTGCAAAACCAGGAATGGTTATCGGTAAAGGCGGTACAGAAGTCGAAGCGCTTCGTAAAGCTCTTAGCCAATTAACTGGTAAACGCGTACACATCAACATTTTAGAAATTAAAAAACCAGACTTAGACGCAAAATTAGTTGCGGAAAACATTGCGCGTCAAATTGAAAACCGCGTATCGTTCCGTCGTGCGCAAAAACAAGCGATTCAACGCACAATGCGCGCAGGAGCAAAAGGAATTAAAACGATGGTATCTGG
>NZ_JAILZV010000243.1 GCF_023512315.1 Anoxybacillus sp. | reverse complement strand
GTTCCAGCTTTCTCCATGAAAAACATGGCCTTATATTCATATACTAAAGACAAGAACATTTACTTTCGTCAAGAAATGAGTACAATAAGAAGTAGGGAGTGATGCGAGATGTTGAAAAAGCTCAAGAAAAAATTGCTCCAACAATGGAAAGATTTGCTCCGAAAAAAATCAATCGCCTAGCGTCATAAGCCCTTCTGTCCGAAGAAGGGCTTTCTTTTAAAACATTGAATGAAACTTCCCCGTTTCGTCAAAGATGGTAAGACAGATATTCGTAACGGAAAAAAGGAAGAAACACATGAAAAACATCTTTGTTTTATATATAATAAAAAAGTTAAGGAAATTATCGGTCAGTAAGGAGAGATTTTGTAATGATTTTTAAAGTGTTTTACCAAGAGAATCTAAACGAAGTGCCTGTGAGAGAAAAAACGAAAACGTTGTATATTGAAGCACTATCAGAGCGCGATGTACGCCAAAAACTAAAAGAGCGGAACTTCAACATCGAGTACATTCAGCCGCTTGAAGGTGCTCATTTAGAATATGAAAAACAAAACCCAAATTTTTCGGTATTGGAGATTTAGATGATGAAATTTTTAAAAGAAAACCAAGTTGGCGTATTTGCTCTCGGCGGATTAGGCGAAATCGGGAAAAATACATATGGCGTACAGTTTCA
Source organism: Anoxybacillus sp. (assembly GCF_023512315.1). Classification (GTDB taxonomy): domain Bacteria; phylum Bacillota; class Bacilli; order Bacillales; family Anoxybacillaceae; genus Anoxybacteroides. The sequence goes on along the minus strand of NZ_JAILZV010000243.1, from coordinate 2,227 downwards.
AGATGAAATTATTGTCATTGATGCTGGAATTAAATTTCCTGAAGATGAATTGCTCGGAATTGATTACGTCATTCCAGATTATAGCTATTTAGTGAAAAACGCCGAGAAAGTAAAAGGAGTATTTATTACTCACGGGCATGAAGACCACATTGGCGGCATTCCATATTTGCTTCGCCAAGTAAACGTCCCAATTTATGGCGGGAAACTTGCGCTAGGATTAATTCGCAATAAACTGGAAGAGCACGGACTATTAAGCCAAACAAAATTAATCGAAATTAAAGAAGACGATGTCATTCGTTTTGCGAGAACGGCGGTAACGTTTTTCCGAACGACGCACAGCATCCCAGATAGCTATGGCATCGTTGTCAAAACACCAGCGGGGCAAATCGTCCATACAGGAGATTTTAAGTTCGATTTTACACCTGTCGGAGAACCAGCGAATTTAACGAAAATGGCGGAGATCGGAAAAGAAGGCGTACTATGTTTGTTATCTGATAGCACAAATAGCGAAATTCCGCATTTTACAATGTCGGAACGCCGCGTCGGGGAAAGCATTCACGACATTTTTCGAAAAGTGCAAGGCCGCATCATTTTTGCGACGTTTGCCTCTAACATCCACCGCCTACAGCAAGTAACGGAAGCCGCGGTGTTAAATAACCGCAAAATCGCCGTATTCGGTCGCAGCATGGAGGCAGCGATTGAGATCGGGCAACAGCTTGGCTACATTAAATGCCCGAAAGATACGTTTATTGACGCAAGTCAAATTAATCGTCTCCCGGCAAACCGAATTACGATTTTATGTACCGGAAGCCAAGGCGAGCCAATGGCGGCACTATCGCGCATCGCGAATGGGACGCACCGCCAAATTCAAATTATCCCTGGCGATACGGTGGTGTTCTCGTCTTCTCCGATTCCGGGAAATACTGTTAGTGTGAACCGCACGATTAACATGTTGTATCGTGCTGGTGCCGAAGTCATTCACGGACCGTTAAGCGATATCCATACTTCTGGGCACGGTGGACAAGAAGAGCAAAAGCTAATGATTCGCCTCATGAAGCCGAAATATTTTATGCCGATTCACGGGGAATATCGGATGCAAAAAATGCACGCCAAACTGGCAGTGGACTGCGGCGTGCCGGAAGAAAACTGCTTTATTATGGACAACGGGGAAGTGCTTGGCTTAAGTGACGAAGAAGCAGGCGTCGTCGGCAAAATTCCGTCCGGCTCTGTCTATATTGACGGCAGCGGCATTGGCGATATTGGAAATATCGTCTTGCGCGACCGCCGCATTCTTTCCGAAGAAGGGCTCGTCATCGTCGTTGTCAGCATTAATATGAAGGAGTTTAAAATCGCTGCTGGGCCAGACATTATTTCGCGCGGCTTTGTCTATATGCGCGAATCGAGCGATTTAATTAGCGACGCACAAGCACTGATTACGAAACATCTCGAAAAAGTGCTCGAACGGAAAACCAACCAATGGTCGGAAATTAAAAACGAAATTACCGACACGCTTGCTCCATTCCTATACGAAAAAACAAAACGAAAACCGATGATCTTACCGATTATTATGGAAATATAGAAAAAAGGTCTAACAGAACGTTAGACCTTTTTCATGAGGGATAACAATGAAACTACGTGAATTGATGCCAGATTTAAACGGGGCAACCGCTTATTTAAACGGAAACGTGACAAAAGAGCAACTACAAGGTAAGCCGACACTCATTCACTTTTGGGCGGTAAGTTGTCATCTTTGTAAAAAAGTAATGCCGCAAGTAAATGCACTCCGCGATCGCTTTCGGAACGAATTACATGTTGTTTCTGTCCATATGCCGCGTTTAGCGAGCGATTTAACTATCGAACTCGTGAAACAGACAGCGGAAGAACATGATATTACTCAGCCGATTTTAGTCGACAACAACCGCAAAATTACGGAAGCGTTTGAAAACCAATATGTCCCTTCGTATTATTTGTTCGATGCAGAAGGAAAGCTCCGCCATTTCCAAGCAGGGGGAAACAGCATGACAATGCTAGAAAACCGCCTTATGCGCCTATTCGAAGAAAACAAACGATCGGAATAGGAAAAGCGCAAAGCGCCCGCCTATCGGCGAAGATCGCACAAGCCCCACCGAGGAGGCTCTCGCCGCCGAAACAAGGGGCGGAGCGCATCACACCGATGGCGCTTGGAGCTAGACAGCGCTCCACCTAATCGTAAAATTTTATACTTTCT
>NZ_JAILZV010000242.1 GCF_023512315.1 Anoxybacillus sp. | reverse complement strand
GTTTTGAGCAGTTTGTCTAGCTTGTTGTAAGAAAGGTATGTGCCATGTTGAAAAAAAGTTTGCCTGACTTGATAGTTTGCAAAGTTGTACAAATTCTTTGATTGGAAGCAATATTCGTCTAACATGTGATAATAAGGATGAGTAGGACAAATGATATGCCTTTCAACACGATTCCCTTCCATCTTCGCCATTCACCTCCTTTTCTTCTAATATCTTTTTTATTTTTTGTCCTTTTCTTTTAGAGTATAATCTCATCGAATAACAATGCAATAAACGAACGATTTCTTCAAATATCTCCTCGCTATCTAATTTTTCAGACCCTACTTCACTCATAACGACGATCTCACAATTGTACTTTTTAAACAAATGAGAAAATAATTCAAACCCTACTCTGCTTAATCTGTCTTTATAAGTAATGACAACCCTTTCTACTTTTCCTGCAATGACATCGTCAAGTAATTTGAAAAAGTCTTTTCTCTTTTCAAAACTGATGCCACTTGCTACATCTGAAAATACTTTTGACACAGAATACCCATTTGCAAAACAAAATTGTTTTAGCATCTGAATTTGATTTTCTAAATCAGCTTTCTGTTTTGGTGTAGAAACTCTCGCATATATATAAGTTTTTCTTTCTACCCCTTTGTTGAACAACTTATACACACTATCTTTATCATAATCATATCTACCATTAGGTAGAATATTTACTTTGATTACCCCTTCTTTAACGTATTTTGTTAAAGTAGGTCTTGATATTTGAAGCAATTCTAATACTTCTTTTGCTTTTATTGGAATCACCACCTTTCGCAATATGATGATAACATATTGCCAGATCAAAAATAACTATTTTTATAAAAATTTTTAATTATTTGGTTAATTTTATTATCCATACAAAAATACATTTGTACACGCAAGGGGGACAGAGGATGGAAAAAGAAATGCAATTAAAGCGAAATATTGGCTTTTTCGTTTCGACGTCGTTAGTTATCGGGACGGTGATTGGTTCCGGCATTTTTATGAAACCGGGGGTCGTTTTGTCTGCGACCGGTACTTCCAATTTGGCGCTTTTGGCTTGGGTGATTGGCGGGATTATTACGATCGCAAGCGGATTGACGATGGCGGAAGTGAGCGTCAATATTCCAAAGACCGGCGGATTGTACACGTACATTGAAGAAATCTACGGAAAGACATGGGGCTTTTTATGCGGCTGGGTGCAAACGATCGTTTATGGCCCGGCAGTCATTGGTGCATTAGGTCTTTATTTTGGGACGTTGCTTGCGGACTTTTTTCATTTTCCGAAAAATAGCAGCGTCCTCATCGGGATTTTTACGGTGTTGTTGCTTATGGTGTTAAATATTCTCGGCACCCATTTGGGCGGCTTTATTCAAACGGCTTCGACGATTGGAAAACTTATTCCGATTGCGCTCATTGCGATATTCGGGCTTTTGAAAGGCGATGCGGCGGTGTTTAACGTCGAAAGCGGCAGTGTGCAACATATAAGTATGGGCGCGGCGATTTTAGCGACGCTTTGGGCGTATGATGGTTGGATGAACGTCGGATTTATGGCAGGGGAAATGAAAAATCCGGCGAAAAACCTTCCGCGCGCGATTATTTCTGGGCTTTTAGTCGTTATCGTTGCGTATTTATCGGTCAATATCGCCTTGCTTCACGTATTGCCTGCACAAAAAATCGTGGCGCTCGGTCCAAACGCGGCATCGACGGCGGCGACGATCTTGTTTGGAGAAGTTGGCGGAAAAATTTTAGCCATCGGTATTTTAATCTCGATTTTTGGCTGTTTAAACGGAAAAATTCTTACGTTTCCGCGCGTTCCTTTCGCGATGGCGGAACGAGGGCTTCTTCCGGGAGCGAAAATTTTTTCCCGCATTCACCCGACATGGAAGACACCAGTCGGAGCGACGGTCATGCAAGTAGCGATCGCTTTATTGATGATGGTGTTTTGGAATCCAGATCGCTTGACGGACATGGCAATTTTTGCGGTGCTGTTCTTTTACGGATTGTCTTTTTACGCAGTATTTTTGCTTCGCAAACAGCGCCAAACAGCCGACTTATACAAAGTTCCGTTGTACCCAGTCACACCGATCGTTGCGATTGTCGGTACAGCGTACATTATTGTGAGCACGCTCATCCATTCTCCGATGGACACCTTGTTCTCAATCGGCATTATGCTCATCGGTTTTCCCGTCTATTGGAAACTAAAAGAAAAAAACAGTCTAGCTAACCAAAAAGCAAGCTAAACGAAAAAGGTTCGGACGGAGAGTCTGAACCTTTTTGTATTAGATGATGAAAACCGTTTGTTTCCATCATTTTTGTGGCAAGGAAGGAGGTTGAAGCACCGCAACACAAAGATTAAATCTAGTTGATGGATTTCTCATGAAATATTAAGCAAATCGGAATGAATCCTACTTGATACGCATCATTGGTTAGTGATATACACGAGGATGTAAAGATTATTTTATACGAACGTGTGGCAAAACGAATGGCTGAGTAGGCTAGTTATTTTTGCCGAAAAAGGAGTGGAGCTCAGATGAAAAAGGACATGCATCAACAAGAAGCAGTGCCTCGCTTTATTTTTTATGATGCGAAAGGAAGGAGGAAGATAATTTTTAAATCCGTTCTTTGCTTGGCAATTATTGTTGCCGCCGTTGTTTTTTACGTTTTCTTTCAGAGTGTTTTTGCGCCGATAAACCTTCCGTACGCAAAACTATTTCCGAATGCATATAAAAAAATCATATCGATAGACGAAAAACTTAGTTATTTGCAGCTACAGGAAGAGCTGAAAATAGAAAAGTTTAAGCATTTTCATCATCTGAACCGTTGGAAAAAAAGAGCATTCCTGTTAGAAAGGTTTTGGGGGACTTGAAAGAAAAAAGCCCTCTTGGTATGATGCAGGGGTGTCAATGGA
>NZ_JAILZV010000241.1 GCF_023512315.1 Anoxybacillus sp. | reverse complement strand
AATCGTCGCCCCGAGCGCTTTCATGAGCTGCTGCTTTTCGATGCTAAATTTTTCTGGGACGCAAAAAATGACGCGAATATTTTTGCCAATCGCCGCCAACGCCAACCCTATCCCTGTATTTCCTGCGGTCGGTTCAATAATGGTGCCGCCTTCTGTTAATTTGCCTGTTTCGAGCGCATCGCGAAGCAACTCTTGTCCTAAACGGTCTTTTATGCTTCCGCCAGGGTTAAAATATTCCAGTTTCGCAAACAAACGAACCCCTTCAGGAAGCGGAAAGTGCGTAATTTCCACGACCGGCGTATTGCCGATTAACTCATGTACGTTTTTTGCTACTCTCATGGTGTCACCTCATAAAGAAAATAAAGAGTAACTCCTGCACTCTTTCTAAAGAAAATAAGGAGAGAACCTCTCCTTACGACTGTTTTAATTCGTTCACCATCGCCTGCACAAGTTCCGACGAATGAAGCGCTGCTTTATGCAAAAACTGTTCAAACGATACGTTCGATTCTTTGCCAGCGATATCGGAAAGCGCGCGAATGACGACAAACGGCACGCCAAACTGGTGGCATACTTGCGCAATCGCCGCCGCTTCCATTTCTACTGCGCAAAGCTCCGGAAATTGCGTGCGCACAAAATCGACGCGCGCTGGGTCGTGCATAAACGAATCGCCCGTCGCAATCAGCCCTTTCGCCACTTGCACGTCGCGAATGTTAGCGGCACTTTTTTCAGCAATATTGATAAGCTTCTCGTCTGCGGCGTAGCGCGCCGGCAAGCCTGGCACTTGGCCATACGCATAGCCAAACGCCGTTACATCGACGTCATGATGGGCCACTTCTGTCGAAATGACAATATCACCGACATTTAACGAAGCGAGAAATCCGCCAGCAGACCCTGTGTTAATGACGACATCTGGCTGAAACCGTTCCAATAAAATCGTTGTCGACATCGCCGCATTTACTTTGCCAATGCCGGATTTTAGTAAAATTACGTCCACCCCGTGTAACGTGCCAGTATAAAATTCGCAGCTGGCAACCGTTGTATCGTTTCTGTTTTCGATTTTTTCGCGCAAAATCGCGACTTCTTCTTCCATCGCGCCAATGATTGCTACTTTCATCCCTTCGACCTCTTTCCTTTATTGTTTCACAGCCTCCATCAACCAAACGAAACGATTCATTGGCGTAAAGGTGACGGTAAAACCGTTTGTTGTAAATATGCGTTCCAGAATAGGGATCGTCGTGTAATATTCGCGTTGTAAGTCTTCCGCTAAATCGACAAATCCTTTTTGCTTCGCTTCCGCAATCATCGCCTCATACGCTTCGCGGTCAATAAACGCTGTATCCGCAAACACTATTTTACCACCTTTCGTCAACAGCTTGCCATACTTCCTAATCGCATGTTCTTTTTCTTCATCGGTTAAATGATGAAAGGCGTATGTGCTGACGATCGTATCAATTGCTTCCTTTGGAAACGGAAACTGCAAAAAATCCCCATCTTGTATCGATACCCCTTCTAGTTTTTCCATTGCTAGTTCGCGCATCGGCGCTGATGGCTCGATGCCGTATACGGTTTTTCCTGCTTCAAGTAATTTTTTCGTTAAATTCCCTGTGCCAACACCAAACTCTAAAACAACGTTGCCGCTTTTTTCGACCACTGTATTTAAAATCGCTTCATACCCGTCAAATACGTCGCGATATTGCTCATCGTATCCATATACAGACGAATCGTACGACTGTGCCCACGTTTCAAAGATGTCTAAAAATTCTCTGCCCATGATGTCACGCTCCATAATTCTTATAATTCCTATTTATATACTATGGATTATTTTATGTCCTGTTCTTAACCTACCATAATTTTTTCATTCGTTCAATGAAAATATGCTACACTACAGATGGAAAGGAGGAGGACAATGCTTACGTTTGACCTCATTCAAGACAAAGTGGAGTTTTTTGAAGCAGCGGATGTACAGACGTTAGAGAAAAAAATAAACGAACAAATTGAACAAAATAAAGCACTTATGCTCGAAGTGTATCACGTCTCGCACCAAATGCACGTCGCGGAAAACGGGCAACGGTTTTATAGCGCGGTCGTTCATTTTAAAGCAAAAAAATGAGCGGATGTCCTAACGCATCCGCTACTTTGTTAATTGCTCGATTTTTTCCGGCTTCCAGCCTTGATGCTCTACCCAAGCGATATATACTTTATATTTCACGCTTTTATCGTTTGGTGATACGGTAGCTACCGCTTTATTCGGACCGTTGTTGCCGATAAACCAGACGATCATGTTGTCGTGCGCTAATCCGGTCGCATAGCTTACCGCATCGAGCATTTCTTTCCAATCGACCGAGTTTTCGTCAAACGTCGTCACGTGCGGCTCCGACTGCGTCGTGCCAATCGGTTGCCATGACGGGTCGACGATTTCTTTTTCCACTCCTGATGCCGGGTCGCCTGCTGTTTCGATCACTTCTGCTTTCTCGGTTGTTGGTGCTGTTTCCTCGTTATTTGTTTTTTCCGTTTCTCCGATTTCCACTTCTACTTTATCGCTATCCGTTTTTTTCGTTTCGTTTATGTTTGTTTTTCGTTCAGTCGCTTGTTTCGATTGGTCGGCGGTGAAAAAAAGCTTCCAGCTAAAAAAGGCAATTAATGAAAGCACGAACGCAAGGGCGATGTTTAATATCCGATTCGCTTTCCGCCGCTTGGCGCGCTGTTCAAAACGGGAATTTGTTTCCTTCACACCTGCTCCTCCTCTCCGTCTTTATTGTAGTACACAAACGCTTTGTTGTCATTTCGGACTTACGTCTTTCGCTTGTTGCGCCGCATCCCACTCATAAAGCCTCTTGACAAGTTCAGCGAACACGTCGTTTGTCACTGCTCGTTCGCTCGTGCTATCTAACGCAACGACAACGAGCACGTATTTTGGCGAATCGGCTGGAAAATA
>NZ_JAILZV010000240.1 GCF_023512315.1 Anoxybacillus sp. | reverse complement strand
GTCGAAATGGCCGGTATTAGAAGACATCCAAAACGACTGGAAAGGGAGGGGATAGCGTTGAAAATTTTAATGGTTTGTACGGAAAAACTCCCCGTTCCCCCGATATTAGGAGGAGCGATTCAAACATATGTCGCAAGCATTCTCCCTCATTTGCGGCCATTTCACGACATAACGGTATTAGGGGTGAACGACCCGTCGTTGCCAGACGAAGAAACGGTCGATGGCATTCATTATGTGCGTATCCCAGGAAAAGTATTTGAGATTTATCGGGATCATGTCGTCCGCTATATTGAGTCCCATTCCTTTGATTTAATCCACATTTTTAATCGCCCGCGCCTCGTATTACCGATTCGCCAAGTAGCTCCTCATGCTAAACTAATAGTAAGCATGCATAACGATATGTTTGATGCGGAAAAAATTGAACCGGAAGAAGCTAACGCGGTCATTGCCACTGTATCAGGCATTGTTACGATCAGCAACTATGTCGGGAATGTTATTCGCGAATTATATCCACAAGCAGCCCCTAAACTTCGCACGATTTACTCTGGGGTAGATGCAGAGCGGTTCTTGCCCGGGACGCATCAAAAAATGCAAAAAGTTCGTAACGAACTCCGTAAAGCCCACGGGCTAGAAAACAAAACGGTTATTTTATTCGCTGGCAGGCTTTCGCGCAATAAAGGAGTCGATAAACTGCTAGAAGCGTTGCCTGCACTTGCGAAAAAATATAAAGATTTAGCGTTAGTCATCATCGGCAGCAAATGGTTTAGCGAAGATAAAGTCAACGACTACGTCGCTTATGTTCGCGCGCTCGCTAAAACGCTCCCGATTCCTGTTGTGACAACGGGTTTTGTAGCACCAGATGAAATTCAAAATTGGTTTGCAGCGGCTGATTTATTCGTATGTACGTCGCAATGGCAAGAGCCGTTAGCTCGCGTACATTACGAAGCAATGGCTGCGGGACTTCCAATCGTCACAACGGCAAGAGGAGGAAATCCAGAAGTAATTTCTGCGAACGAGAATGGATTAGTCGTGGAAAATCCAGACGACCCGAACGGCTTTGTTGCCGCGATTTCTCAATTAGTCTCGGATAAGTCAAGGATGAAAAAAATAGGGGAGAAGGGAAGAGAACTAGCGGTTTCGTTGTATACGTGGGAACGGGTCGCTTCAGAGCTATTAGAAGTGTGGAAACAAGCAGACGAACTAACGGACATGGAAATGACGATCGATACAGTCGAGCCAATGGAAGCTGCACAAACAGAAGCGATAACAGAGCAAGAGGAATCGAGTCAACAAGTAGACGAGAAAAAAGCAAAGAAAGAAAAGAAAAAGGAAAAGAAAGAAGAGAAAAAAGCAAAAAAAGCAGCCAAAGAAAAAGAGAAAGAATCGACGAAGCAAACCGAAGAAAAAACAGCGAAAGAGAAGCGGCAACCGTTTATTTTATCTTCGTCCTATACAGATACTTCCGATTCGAAAAAGAAGGGCGGTTCGAGGAATAAGAAGAACGGCAACGGATTTATTATCAGCTAAAAAAGACGCCTAATAAAGGCATCTTTTTTTTGCTGCTTCCTCATAGACATTGATAAATCTTTCGGCGACGTGAGAAAAGAAAAATTTTTCTTCTACTTCTGCGCGCGCACGGCGAGCCATCGCTTCCGCTTCGCTCTCATGAACGAGCATATAATGAATCGCTTCCGCAAACGCCGCGGGATTGGCATAGTCATCGATGACGAATCCAGTTTTTTTATGTTGCACGATTTCGGCATTGCCGCCGCGGTTCGTCGTAATCATGGGAATGCCGGCAGCCATCGCTTCATAATGAACGCGCGCGAGCGGTTCATGCCATTGCGAGCTGCAAACGAAAACGTCAGCGCTAAGCAATAGGTGTGGGATTTGCTGGGCAGGGACGTAGTTCGTAAAACGAATGTGATTTCCAAATGGAGTAGCGAGACGATGGAGTTTGTGGACGTAATCGTCCCAACTATTTTCGCTAAACCACCGACCACCAGCGATCACAAGCACTGTATTCGGGTGGTGGAAAAGAATGGCACGCATTGATTGAATGAGGATGTGCGGCCCTTTCGTTTTGCTTAACCTGCCGATAAATAAAATGACTTTCTCGTCTTTAAGCCCAAGCATTTGCCGCATTTCGTTTCTTTTTTGTTTCCCTTCTTCTGTCCACACCGGAATAAATTGTGAATCATCGACTCCTGAATAAATAACGCGTATTTTTTCCTCTGGCACGTCGTATCGCTTTCGTACCGTTTGTTTAATATAGTTACTGACAGTTGTAAGCATCGTGCTATCTTTCAGTGCTTGTTCTGCTTTTTCTTTTGTTATCTTCAACGGGGAAAACATATCGTTATGCAAGCTTAATACAATGGCGCTTTGCGGTGCGGCTTCTTTATATTGGCTGACGTGAGCAGGGCGATTAAACACATGAACGACATCAAATGCCCGCTTTCGTAATGTGTTGGCAACGTCTTGTTCGTACGTTTCTTTTGGAAAGCGGATATATTCAATCCCATTTACTATCTCATGCAACGGTAACAATGGATCGGTAATCGAAAAAATAGTCAAATGATGGGTTTGGGCAATAAACGGAGCGATCCCGTCAATCATGAGCTGGATCGCTCCGCCTTTCACGGCAGGGGAAGGTAACTTTTCTGTGCAAATATAGGCAATATTCACTCGTATTCCTCCCGGTAAAGGTCGCGAATATACTCAATTTCCTTTAGCAGTCCCTCTTTTAACGTCACTTTTGGACAGTATTGTAAATAACGTTCCGCGCGGGAAAGATCAGCCCATGTGTGTTTCGGTTCTCCGATCGCAGACGCTACATATTTTCGAATCGCTTTTTTTCCTGTCAACTCCTCTAGCAGTGCGATGACATCATTGACGGAAGCTTTTTCTTTGCCGCCAATATTAATCGTTTGCCCGATGGTTGTGGGATTGCCTAGTACTGCGGCGGTACCGGCGACGCAATCAGAAATATAGGTGAAGTCGCGGGATTGCGTGCCATCGCCAAAAATCGTCAGCGGTTCATTGTTTAA
>NZ_JAILZV010000239.1 GCF_023512315.1 Anoxybacillus sp. | reverse complement strand
CCCATTTATAATGCATTAACGTTTCCCATGTCATGCGCTTACCCTCCTAACCCGTTCATCATCGTTTGAATCGTCGCCGCAAGCGGTTCGGCAAGCATTTGCGGATAGACGCCGATTAACACGATGCAGCCGATTAACACGAGAACTGGAACTAATTCTACTGTACGTATATCTGCCGCTTCTGCGATGCCGCGCGCTGTCGCACCGTACGTCATGTTCAGCACTGCCCGCAATAAATACACCGCCGTCATAATAATGCCGAGCGTCCCGACCGCTGCAAGTGCTGGATTCGTTTTAAACAAGCCTAAAAACGCCGTAAATTCGCTAATAAACCCAGACATGCCCGGCAAGCCTAACGACGCCATCGCTCCTGCCAACAAAAATCCGGCAACGAGCGGCATCGCTTTCGCCAGCCCCCCTAAACGGTCGAGCATCGTCGTCTGCACCCGCTCGTACATAATGCTCACCAGCAAGAACAACAGCGCGGAAATTAAGCCGTGCGAAACGACTTGGAAAATCGCCCCTTGAATGCCCGCTTCGTTTAACGCGCCGAGACCAATCAACACAATTCCCATATGGGAAATACTTGAATACGCTAACACCATTTTAAAATCTTCTTGGACGAACGCAAGAAACGCGCCGTACAATAAGTTAACGACCCCTAAAATGGCGATCAACGTTGCAAAACGCTCAAACTGCTCCGGAAATAAGCCCATGCCAAACCGAATTAAACCGAACGCCCCGATTTTTAATAGCACCCCCGAGTGCAACATCACAATCGATGGCGGTGCTTGGACGTGCACGCGCAACATCCAGCTATGAAGCGGCACGATCGGCAACTTCACCCCGAACGCAATCAGTAAAGCAATAAATAAGCCGTACCGTAAATCGTTCGAGAGTGGCGCAAGCATTTGCGATGCCCCTTCGCCACCGCGCAACATGTCTTGCAATGCCGCGATATTGGACGTGCCAGTGCGGGCAAATAAGATTAAAATGACAAGCAATAAAATCGCCGAACCGATTCCGTTATACAACAAGTAGCTGTACGCCGCTTTTTCTTTTTCAAAATAGCCCCATTTTCCGATTAAGAAAAACATCGGAACGAGCGTAATCTCGAAGAAAAGAAAGAATAAGAAAAGGTTTCCGGCGGCAAAGACGCCAAGCATCCCGATCTCGAGCAACAAAAACAGCATGAAATACCCTTTCCATTCTTTTTTAATATGAATGGAAGCAATCGCTGCGAGCGTCGCCAACAATGCCGTCAGCACAATCATCACAAGGGCAAAGCCGTCGATCGTCAATTCGTACGGAATCGCGTAGGCAGAATCCGGCAAAAACGAATACTTGCCAAACTGGAGCCACGCATGTTTTTCCGAAAGGCGGCTAAGGTCATAGCCGCGCAAATATTGGCTGAACGCAAACAGCGCTAACAGAAGCGACGGAAGCGTCGCTAAAAAGCCAAGCAATTTAATCGTCTGCTCTTGTGTTTTTGGCACAAATGCTAACAATCCAATACCGAGCAGCGGGGAGAAAACGAGCAGCGAAAGAAAATACGTATCATGCATTATAAATACCCCCCTGTGAACGCAAGAATGACGACGAGAATCGTCAGACCGATAAAGGTCACCGCACCGTACATTTGAACTTGACCATTTTGCAGCTTCGAACCAATCGACCCGATTGCTTTTGTAAACGAAGCGATTACGTTCGCCAAGCCTTCGACGATAAAGCGGTCAACGTATTGCAAGAATAAGCTGAACACTTTCGTCGCATAGCCGACCGTAATCGTATAAAATTCATCGACATAATATTTATTCAATAATATTTGATACGTAATCGGCGTTCTTGAGCTGAGCCAATCGCGGGCAAGCGACCGTTTTCCGTACATGAGCCACGCCAAGAAAATACCCGCAAGCGATATCGCGGTCGCTACGACCATAATCCACGCTGGTGCGTCTTCATGTCCAGACTCCCCAGTAAGAAAATCGCCGAGAAACGTCCCGAACCATGGCGTATTGATATACCCTGCAACAACGGCTAACACGCCAAGCACGATCATCGGTACGGTCATGACAGCTGGCGACTCATGCACATGGTGCGCTTCTCCGCGCATCTCCCCGCCAAAGACAAGGAAGAAGAGGCGGAACATGTAAAACGCCGTGAAAAACGCAGCAATGACCGCAAGCCAGAACAACACCGGATGGCCGTGCTGCCAAACAGCCACTAAAATTTCGTCTTTGCTGAAAAAGCCCGATAAGAGCGGAACACCGCTAATCGCTAACGTACCGATGAGAAATAGCGGTGCCGTCAGCGGCATTTTTCGCCAAAGTCCGCCCATTTTCTCAATGTCTTGCGTATGAACCGCATGAATGACGCTTCCGGCTGCTAAAAAGAGCAGCGCTTTGAAAAAGGCGTGTGTCGTTAAATGGAAAATTCCGGCGACATACCCGCCTGCTCCAAGGGCAAGCATCATATAGCCGAGTTGGCTGACGGTAGAATACGCCAACACCCGTTTAATATCGGTTTGCACTAAGCCGATCGACGCGGCAAAAATCGCTGTAAATCCACCAACAACCGCCACTGTCAGCATCGCTGTTTCGCTCGCTTCGTATAGTGGGAAGAGCGATGCAACTAAATATACCCCTGCCGCTACCATCGTCGCCGCGTGGATAAGCGCCGATACAGGCGTCGGACCTTCCATCGCGTCTGGAAGCCACGTATGGAGCGGGAATTGACCGGATTTTCCGACCGCACCGACGAAAATTAAAATCGCCGAAATCGTTACGATCGTTCCTGATAATTTGCCGGCATGAAGCGCGGCGAAAATGTCATGATATTGGAAACTTTTCGTTTGCCAAAAGAGCAAAATCATGCCGATAAGCAACCCAACATCGCCGATGCGCGTCATAATAAACGCTTTTTTCGCAGCAGCCTTCGCTTCTTCCTTATAGAAATAAAACCCGATCAATAGGAAAGAGCCGAGCCCGACTAGTTCCCAGAAAATGTACGTTTGCAATAAGTTGGCAGAAAGGACAAGCCCGAGCATCGCAAACGT